>NZ_JBFTLQ010000030.1:0-86657 GCF_056396525.1 Cupriavidus sp. 05T41 | reverse complement strand
GATTTCCAGCGGCTGGCCGCCAGCGGCGTTGCCGGAGGCGACGTTGTGGCCGGCGTCGGCGACGGGGTTAGGGATGCTCAAGTCCATATTCGTCCTGATACGTTGTGGGCACGGGCGTGCCCGGCATTACGGGAAAGCTCGCGTGTGGGGACGGCTTTCTGGCCTGCTTTTGGTCTTGTGCCCTGGCCGGCGTGTCGATCAGCGCTCGAGGTATTGCAGCTTCTCGCTCACGTCCTTCCATTGGTMCGCGTCCGCCAGCGGCGACTTGGTCTTGGTGATGGACGGCCAGTTGCGCGCGAGTTCGGCGTTCAGGTCGATGTACGGCTGCTGGTCGCCAGGCACGTCTTCTTCTGCATAGATCGCATTCACCGGGCATTCCGCCACGCACACCGCGCAATCGATGCACTCGTCCGGGTCAATGGTGAGAAAGTTCGGACCTTMGCGGAAGCAATCAACCGGACACACATCGACGCAGTCGGTGTATTTGCAGCGGATGCAGGATTCGGTGACAACGTGAGTCATTTCGGTTCCAGAAAAACGGGATCGGCTTCGATGGGGGAACAGGCTTGTTGTGCGTTGCGGGTCACGCCGCCATGCGGGCGGGATGGGAATTCCCTTGGGGTCACCATCCATTCACCGTACGCGACGCGAGCGCAGGCCGTGGCCTTTCAAAGACCGATATTGTAGCCGAGCCACAAACCTAGGGTAATCCTCCTATATAGCCGGATCAGATAGTTTTCTTATTTCTTTATGCGCATTTGATCCAACGCAGTGCCGCGGCCTGGCGCGAATGTGCTTCGCTGGCCCATGGCGCGGCGCCGTTGTATGCTGCCTGAGCCTGCCCGCGCGGTGCTGCCGCGCGTCCACCCGAGGAGAGCGCCATGCCTGTACCCGTCTGCAAGCCGCCAGCCAGCGGCGCCCGGCGTTTCCCTGCGGCTGGTCTGCTTGCCCGGCTGGCGCTGCTGCTTGCGGTGGCCGCGCCCCTTGCCCATGCGCAGACGCTCGCGCAGGCCGGGCTGCCGCCCGAGAGCGTGGTGGCGCGCCTGATGGCATGGCGCATGGAGACCGACCGGCCGGTACCCCTGGAGGCACTGACGCGCTTCGAGTGGGACGACTTCGGCGTGGTGGTCGAGCCGGCCGGCGAGGCCATGGCCAACTGCGGCCAGGCCGGCTTCATGCCCTGCGACGCAGGCCTGCAACCGGCGCGCGGCGCGCCGGTGCAGGTGCTGGTGTTCCGCCGCGCGGCTACGCGGGTCTACTGGGAGCGCATCACGGTCCGCTCCGCCGCCTTCGCCGAACCGCTGCCGGACGCCGTGCCGCGCGCGCAGGCCATGCTGGTGGTCTGCCCCGGCTACAAGGGCGAGCAGCTATGGTGCTTGCGTGGCAGCGCCCGCGGCCGCCAGCCCGACCGCTTCCTCGATGGTGCGTGAGACAGGCGCCACGGACGGTCGCCGGCCGGGTCGCAATCCCGGATCGCAATCCCGGGCCGCCAGCCGCACTTTCGGTTAGCATGTMGCACTGACTCGGCTTTGCCGTCTGGCCCGACATGATCATTGCCTCCCTGCTCGACACCGACCTGTACAAGTTCACCATGATGCAGGTCGTGCTGCATCATTTCCCGGCGGCGCAGGTCGAGTACCGCTTCAAGTGCCGCAACGCGGGCGTCGACCTGACGCCCTATGTCGACGAGATCCGCGACGAGATCACCCAGCTCTGCCAGGTGCGCTTCACGCAGGAGGAGCTGGACTACCTGCGCGGCCTGCGCTTCATCAAGAGCGACTTCGTCGATTTCCTCGGCCTGTTCCACCTCAACGAGAAATACGTCACGGTCGCGCCTGTCGCGCCGGGCAGCGGCGAGATCGAGATCACCATCCGCGGGCCGTGGCTGCACACCATCCTGTTCGAAGTGCCGCTGCTGGCCATCGTCAACGAAGTCTACTTCCGCAATACCCAGCCGAAGCCGGACTGGAGCGAAGGGCGCCGCCGCCTCGAGGACAAGCTGGCCCTGCTGAAGATGCCCGGCCACGCCGATTGCGTGATCGCCGACTACGGCTCGCGGCGCCGCTTCTCGCGCGACTGGCAGGAAGAAGTGTTGCAGACCATGCGCCGCGTGCTTGGGCCCCAGCTGGCCGGCACCAGCAACGTGCATTTCGCGCGGCTGCATAACCTGATCCCGCTCGGCACCATGGCGCACGAATACCTGCAGGCCTGCCAGGCGCTGGGCCCGCGGCTGCGCGATTCGCAGGTGTTCGCGCTCGAGGTATGGGCCAAGGAATACCGCGGGGATCTCGGCATCGCCCTGTCCGACACCTACGGATTCGATGCCTTCCTGCGCGATTTCGACCTTTATTTCTGCAAGCTGTTCGACGGCGTGCGCCACGATTCGGGCGATCCCTTCGCCTGGGGCGAGCGCATGCTGGCCCACTACGCGGCGGGCCGCGTCGACCCGCAGGGCAAGACGCTGATCTTCAGCGACAGCCTCGACATCCCGCGTGTGATCGAGCTGTACGAGCGCTTCGGCGGACGCTGCCGCCTGGCGTTCGGCGTGGGCACCAACCTGACCAACGACCTCGGCTACACGCCGCTGCAGATCGTCATCAAGATGACCCGCTGCAACGGGCAGCCGGTGGCCAAGCTGTCGGACACGCCCGAGAAGACCATGTGCGACGACCCGGCATACATGACGTACCTGCGGCAGGTGTTCGGCATCCAGGCACCGGCCTGAAGCGACGCGCACCAAGATCCCGCCAGCTATCCCAGTACCCTTTTTCGGAACCCATGCCATGAACACCACTTCCGCCCGCGACCGCATCTTTGCCCGCATCCGCGGGGCCCAGGGCCGCGCCGCCGGCGTCAGCAACGGCGAACGCGCCGCTGTGGCCGACTACCTTGCGCGCCATCCCGCCGGCCCGCGCCCGCCGGCACCGGCGGACCGGGTCGCCACCTTCCAGGAGCAGGCAGTGAAGCTGGCTTCCACGGTGGAGCGCGTGGCGACCATGGCAGACGTGCCGGCCGCCGCCGCGCGTTACCTGGACAGCCTGGGCCTGGTGCGCAGGGCCGTTGCCTGGGACAGCTTCGGCGTGCTCGACTGGCAGGCGCAGGGCCTGACGGTGGAGTGCCGGCCACCGGTGCGCGACGCGCAGGCCGACCACGACCATGGCGACATGGTCGGCATCACGGGCTGCTTCTGCGCCATTGCCGAGACCGGTTCGCTGATGCTGCTGTCCGGCCCGCAGACCTTCGCCTCGGCCGCGCTGCTGCCGGAGACGCATATCGCGGTGGTGCCGGTTTCGCGCATCGTCGACGGGATGGAAGATGCTTTCGCGCTGATGCGCAGGGAGCGCGGCGAGCTGCCGCGCGCGACCAATATCATCAGCGGTCCCTCGCGCACCGGCGACATCGAGCAGACCATCGTGCTCGGCGCGCACGGACCGTATCGCGTGCACGTGATCCTGGTCGAGCGGGACTGAATCCCGCGCATCGACATGCTTCGCCGCGTGGCCGGAATGCCCGCGCGATTGCTTTACACTTGAGGGCTTGGCAGCACGCCGGTGGCCCGTCGCGCCTGTCCTGTCCTGTCCTKAGCTGACCTGCGCTGAGCAGACCGGCGCGCGCGCGGTCTCCGCCTGCCGCCGCCCGGCGCGGGTGCCGCAATCCAGAACAAGGAGATCCCGGCCGATGCGTCGTGCCCTCGCATTGCTTTTACCGTTGCTTGCATCGACGCCCGGACTGGCCCGTGCCGCGGAGCTCGACGGCGCCACGCTGTCGCCGCTGTGGGCCTTGCCGTTTGCCGGCACGCTGCTCTCGATCGCGCTGTTGCCGCTGATCGCGCCACGTTTCTGGCATCACCACTACGGCAAGATCGTCGCGGCCTGGGCGCTGGTGTTCCTGGTCCCGTTCGCGCAGGCCTTTGGCGGGCATGCCGCGGCCGCAGGCGCCGTGCATGCGCTGCTCTCCGAGTACATCCCGTTCATCGCGCTGATCGCCGCGCTGTACGTCGTGGCCGGCGGCATCTGCGTGCGTGGCAATCTGCACGGCACGCCGCGGCTGAATACCGGGCTGCTCGCGCTCGGCACGGTGCTGGCCAGCCTGATGGGCAMCACGGGCGCGGCCATGCTGCTGATCCGGCCGCTGCTGCGCGCCAACGATAACCGGCGCCATGTGGCGCATGTGGTGGTGTTCTTCATCTTCCTGGCTGCCAATGCCGGTGGCGCGCTGACGCCGCTGGGCGATCCGCCGCTGTTCCTCGGTTTCCTCAAGGGCGTGGATTTCTTCTGGACGCTGCGCAATATCCTGCCCGAGACCTTGTTCATCTGCAGCGCGCTGCTGGTGATCTTCTATTTCGTCGACCGGCACTACTATCTGCGCCGTGAGGAAGAGCTGCCGGCGGCCGCCGATCCCACGCCCGATTCGGCAGGCATCCGCATCGAAGGCAAGCGCAATTTCATCCTGCTGCTGGCGGTGGTTGCCCTGGTGCTGATGAGCGGGCTGTGGAAGCCCGGCATCGAGTTCGACGTGATGGGCACGGTGGTCGGCCTGCAGATGGCCACGCGCGATGTCCTGCTGGTGGCGGTAGCGCTGCTGTCGTTGTGGATCACGCCGGCCACGGCGCGCAGCGGCAACGAGTTCACCTGGGAGCCGATCCTGGAAGTGGGCAAGCTGTTCGCCGGCATCTTCCTCACCATCATCCCGGTGATCGCCATGCTCAAGGCCGGCACCGATGGCGCCTTTGCCGGCGTGATCCGCCTGGTCAGCGATGCGGGCGGCCGGCCCGTCGACAGCATGTACTTCTGGGCCACCGGCATCCTGTCCTCGTTCCTCGACAACGCGCCGACCTACCTGGTGTTCTTCAACACCGCCGGCGGCGACCCCGTGACGCTGATGACGCGGGATGCGTCGACGCTGGCGGCGATCTCGGCCGGCGCCGTGTTCATGGGCGCCAATACCTATATCGGCAACGCGCCCAACCTGATGGTCAAGGCGATTGCCGAGAGCCGCGGCGTGCGCATGCCCAGCTTCTTCGGCTATATGTTGTGGTCGGCGTGCGTGCTGGTGCCGCTGTTCCTGATGATGACTTTTATCTTTTTCCACGTGTGAGCACGCAACCATGAGCAAGCCCTCCGTCCTCGTGACCCGCGCCATCTTTCCCGAAGTGATCGACCGGCTCGCGCAATATTTCGATGTCGACAGCAACCAGCAGGACGAGGCGCTCGACGCCGCCGCGCTGAAGGCGCGCCTGGCGGGCAAGGCCGGCGTGCTGGCCAATGCCGCGGATCGCATCGACGGCGAGCTGCTGACAGGCCTGCCGGCCTTGCGCGCGGTCTGCAACATGGCGGTGGGCTACAACAACCTCGACGTGCCCGCGCTGAGCGCSGCCGGCATSGTGGCGACCAACACGCCCGACGTGCTGACGGAAACCACGGCCGACTTCGGCTGGGCCCTGCTGATGGCCACCGCGCGCCGCGTGACCGAGTCCGAGCACTGGCTGCGCGCGGGCAATTGGCAGCGCTGGAGCTTCGACATGTTCCTCGGCGTGGACCTGCACGGCAGCACGCTCGGCATCCTCGGCATGGGCCGCATCGGGCAGGCGCTGGCGCGGCGCGGGGCAGGCTTCGGCATGCCCGTGATCTATCACAACCGCAGCCGCCTGCCCGAGGAAACCGAGCGCGCGCTCAATGCGCGCTATGTCAGCAAGGCCGAACTGCTGGCGCAATCCGATCACCTGCTGCTGGTGCTGCCCTATGGCGCGCAGAGCCATCACAGCATCGGCGCCGCCGAGCTGGCGCAGATGAAGCCGTCGGCCACGCTGGTCAACCTTGCGCGCGGCGGTGTCGTGGACGACGCCGCGCTGGCCGAGGCGCTGCGCGAGCGCCGTATCTTCGCCGCCGGGCTCGATGTGTTCGAGGGCGAGCCGAGCGTCCATCCCGGCTTGCTGGCGGTGCCCAATGTCGTGCTGACCCCGCACATCGCCAGCGCCTCCGAAAAGACCCGGCGCGCCATGGCCGATCTAGCCGCCGACAACCTGATCGCCGCGCTGGACGCAGGCCCGCAGGCGGGCCATCCGCCTTCGGTGATCAATCCCGAAGTGATGGCACGCCGCCGCTGATGCATCCTGGTTGCCACGGCGCCTTCGATCACTCCCGACATACATGAACCTGATTTCTCTTTTGACGCTCGCGCTGGCCGCCGCCGCGGTGCTGTTGCTGGTGGTCTTGCTGCTGCGCCAGCGCGGCGCGCCGGCTGACGCCAGCCCGGAACTGCTGCGCCTGCTCGCCGAGCTGCGTGCCGAAGGCGCGCGTGGCACCKAGCGGCTGGAGCGCGAGTTGCGCACCGAGATTGCGCAGAGCGCGAGCGTCGGCCGGGGAGAAGCCGGCCAGCAGATGATGCGCTTCCAGCAGACGCTGTCGTCGCAGCTGACCAGCATCGCCACGCTGCAGAACAACCAGATCGACATGTTCGCGCAGCAGCTTGCCAAGCTGACCGAGTCCAATGCCCAGCAGCTCGACCAGGTCAGGCAAAACCTGCTGCAGCAGGGCCAGCACGCGCGCGAGGAGCAAGGCCTGGCGCTGCGCCGTTTCGGCGACGTGCTGCAGCAGCAGCTCGGGCAGATCTCCGAAGGCAACGAGCGCCGCCTGGGCGAGGTGCGTGCCACGCTCGAGCAGAAGCTCAAGGAGATCGAGGCCAACAACGCCACCAAGCTCGAGGAGATGCGCCGCACCGTCGACGAGAAGCTGCACGCCACGCTGGAGCAGCGTCTCGGCGAATCGTTCAAGCTGGTGTCGGAGCGGCTCGAGCAGGTGCACCGCGGGCTGGGCGAGATGCAGGCGCTGGCGCAGGGCGTGGGCGACCTCAAGCGGGTGCTGACCAATGTGAAGTCGCGCGGCACATGGGGCGAGGTGCAACTGGAAATGCTGCTCGAACAGGTGCTGACCACCGAGCAATACGCCAAGAACGTCGAGACCGTGCGCAATTCTGGCGCGCGGGTGGAGTTCGCCATCCGCCTGCCGGGCAAGGATCCGTCGGGCGGGGAAGTCTGGCTGCCGATCGATGCCAAGTTCCCGAAGGAGCAGTACGAGCGGCTGCTCGATGCGCAGGAGCGGGGCGATGTGGATGGCGTGGCCACCTTCGGGCGCGAACTGGAAGTGGCGATCCGGCGCGAGGCGCAGACCATCTCGGAAAAATACGTCTCGCCGCCGGCCACCACCGATTTCGCCATCCTGTTCCTGCCGACCGAAGGCCTGTACGCCGAGGTGTTGCGCCGGCCCGGCCTGGTCGACCTGCTGCAGCGGGACCATCGCATCACCGTGGCCGGGCCGACCACGCTGATGGCCTTGCTCAACAGCCTGCAGATGGGATTCCGCACGCTGGCGCTGGAGCGGCGCTCGAGCGAGGTATGGAGCGTGCTGGGCGCGGTCAAGACCGAGTTCGGCAAGTTCGGCGTGGTGCTGTCCAAGACCCGCGACACGCTGGAACGGGCGGCGCGCAATATCGAGCTGGCCGAAGTACGCACGCGGCAGATGGAGCGCAAGCTGCGCGCGGTGGAGGCGATGCCCGGCGAGGCTGCGCAGGAACTGCTGGGCCTGGGTGCCGTGGAGCAGGCGCAGGGCGAGGAAGGCGAAGGCGAGGGCGGCTGAAGCAAGCCCCTGGCGAGGGAGCCCCGGGGCGAGGGTGTCCATGACGAAAAAAGCGCATCGAACCGATGCGCTTTTCTTTTTTGAGGCTGGCCGGGCGGCCGGGGCTTCAGGGCAGGTCGCGGATCGTGACCTCGATGCCACCGAAGCGCGCCGCGACCCAGTTGTAGGCCTTGCAGGCCAGCCACAACAGGCCGAAGCCGATCAGCGCATTGAGGATCAGTGCCGTGAACACCGTGATGCCCGGGAGGTCACCGTAGCGGATAAAGGCCACGAACAGTCCCAGCGAGACGATCGGTACCGAAAAGCACAGGTACACGAGCACCAGCGCGCGGGCGGTTTTGACCGGGTGGAGGTACGCAATCTCCTGATTCATGACAGCTTGGGGCATAGGCAGAGTAATGTTGCGCAAGTGTATCGAATGGGTGCAGCGGCGCATAGTCCGCCACCCGCAGGGTACGGAAAACGGCCGATCTGGCGGCTAAACGTCGGCTAAAGGTCAAAAAACTGCGGCACAAAAACGACACCGTGGCGCAGCCTACATCAGCCCGTCGAACAGCATCACCTCGACTTCGTCGCCGGCCTCCACCCGCCCTTGATCGTGCCCGAGGACGATAAAGCAGTTGGCCTCGCTCATCGAGCGCAACACGCCCGATCCCTGCTGGCCGGTCACGCCTACCTGCCAGCGTCCGTCCTCCGCCTGCGTMAGGATGCCGCGCTGGTATTCGGTGCGGCCCGGCTTCTTGCGGATCGGCTGCACGCTGCGCACGCGCATCAGCGGCAGCGGCGGCACATTGGCACCCATCTGCCGGTGCAAGGCGGCCCGCACGAAGTGATAGAAGGTCACCATCACCGCCACCGGGTTGCCCGGCAGCCCGAACAGCAGCGCTTCGCGGCCATGGGAGACGATGCGGCCGAAGGCCATGGGCCGCCCCGGGCGCATGGCGATCTTCCAGAACGTGACGTCACCCAGCTGCGCCATGATCTGCTTGGTGTAGTCGGCTTCCCCGACCGACACGCCGCCCGAGGTGATGACGGCATCGGCATTCTCGCAGGCGCTGCGGAACGCGGCTTCGAGCGCCTCGGGGTCGTCGCGCACCACGCCCATGTCGACCAGGTCCACGTCCAGCCGGCGCAGCATGCCGTGCAGCGTATAGCGGTTGGAGTCGTAGACGCAGCCCGGATCGAGCGGCTCGCCGATCGAGCGCAGTTCGTCGCCGGTGGAGAAGAAGGCGACGCGCAGGCGGCGCCGGACCTTGATCTCGGCCACGCCGAGCGATGCGAGCAGGCCCAGGTCGGCCGGGCGCAGGATGCGGCCCGCGGCGAGCGCCGCCTGGCCTAGCGCGAGATCCTCGCCGCGCAGGCGGCGGTTGTCCCCGGCGCGCACCGAAGCGGCGTCGAAGCGGATCTGCTCTCCGTGTACCTCCACGAACTCCTGTGGGATCACGGTGTCGCAGCCGGCCGGCATGATCGCGCCCGTCATGATGCGCACCGCCTGGCCACGCCCTGCGCGCTGGCTACCCGCACCKCCGGCGAAGGCGCTGCCGGCGACCACCAGGGTGACTTCGCCGCCGCCGGCCAGTTCGTCGCCGGCGAAGGCGTAGCCGTCCATGGCGGCGTTGTCGTGCGCCGGCACGTCCAGCGTGGAGATGACGTCCTMGGCCAGCACGCGGCCCAGCGCGGTGCGGATGGCGAKCTGTTCGGTGCCGCGGACCGGTTCGATCACTTCGCGGATGATCTGGCTGGCCTGCGCCACCGGCAAGGCGCCGGGATCGTAGTCGGACAGGCAGGAAATGACGGATTGCAGAGAAGGCATGGAGCGGTCCCGGAGAGGCAGTGGCCTGGTTTGTCAGCGCGCTTCCAGCGAGCGCAACTCGTCCAGCGTATTGATATTGGCAAAGGCGCCGGCGTCGTCGAACGGCACTTCGGCAAGGCGGTGGGACGCGGCCCAGGTCTCGATCTTGCGGCCGCCGGCATCGAGGAATGCCACCAGGCTGTCGCGTGCCGTCACCGGCATCAGGCAGAACACGGGCTGGGTTTGCCGTCGGCCCTGGGCATCGACGGTGACGGGGATGGCCATCTCGGCGCCTTCCGCCTCGATCGCGGCCGCCAGGCGCGAGGCCAGGTCGGGCGGCAGGAACGGCGAGTCGCAGGGCGCGGTGAGCAGCCAGGCGGTCTGGCACTGTTCGAGCCCGGCGAGCATGCCGGCCAGCGGCCCGGCGAAATCGGGCACCGAGTCGGTCGCCACGGGTACCCCGAACGACTCATAGGCCGCCAGGTTGCGGTTGGCATTGATCAGCAAGCCGCCGGTCTGGGGCGCCAGGCGCATCAGCGTATGCATGGCCATGGGGGCGCCCCGGAATGGCTGCAGGCCCTTGTCGGTCCCGCCCATGCGGCTGCCCCTGCCGCCGGCGAGGATCAGGCCGGTAATGTCGTCKCGTGAAATCATCGGGTGGAAGTTGGGTTGCGGCGCGGGCGGCACGTTGACGGAAGGTCCGGGAAGGTGCGGAAAGGTGCGGAAAGGTTGCGGAACGCAGTGCGAAGGTGCGCCCTCAGCCGCCGATGTAGGACATCTCTATCTTGCTTTCGGCGCGCGCCTGCCGCACCGCCGGATCACTGCGCTGTTCGGAGTAACGATCGGTGCGGGCCTGCCAGACCTGCGCGATGGCGTTGGCGATTTCCAGGTCGCTGTGCGGGCCGCGCAGCAGCGCGCGCAGGTCGTAGCCCTCGGTGGCGAACAGGCAGAGGTAGAGGCGGCCTTCGGTCGAGAGGCGGATGCGGCTGCAGTCGCCGCAGAAGGCGTGGGTCACGCTGGAGATCACGCCGATCTCGCCGGCACCGTCGCGGTAGCGCCAGCGTTCGGCGGTCTCGCCGCTGTAGTTGGCGGCGATGGCTTCGAGCGCAAACACTTCGTGGATGCGTTGCACCACATCGGCGGAGGGCAGCACCTCGTCCATTTGCCAGTGGTTGCTGGCGCCCACGTCCATGAACTCGATGAAGCGCACGATGATGCCGCTGCCGCGAAAATGCGTCGCCATCGGCACGATCTCGGCATCGTTGGTGCCGCGCTTGACCACCATATTGACMTTKATCGGCGCCAGGCCCACCGCCTGGGCGGTCTCGATGCCGTCCAGCACGTCGGCCACCGCGAAATCGACATCGTTCATGCGGCGGAAGGTGTCGTCGTCGATGGCATCCAGGCTCACGCTCACGCGCGTCAGGCCCGCATCGCGCAGGGAGCGCGCCTTGCGCGCCAGCAGCGAAGCATTGGTGGTGAGCGTCAGGTCGAGCGGCTTGCCCGCGGGCGTCTCGATGCGGGCCAGCATTTCCACCAGCTTCTCGATGTTCTTGCGCAGCAGCGGCTCGCCGCCGGTCAGGCGGATCTTCTCCACGCCGTGCGCGACGAAGAGGCGGGCGGCGCGCTCGATTTCCTCGAAGCTGAGCAATTCKGAATGGGGCAGGAAGGTGTAGTCCTTGTCGAACACCTCCTTGGGCATGCAATACACGCAGCGGAAGTTGCAGCGGTCCGTGACCGAGATGCGCAGGTCATGCAGCGGCCTGCCGCGCCTGTCGGCAACCAGTCCCGACGGCGGGGCGAGCAAGTCCGGGATGACGGGCGTCATCGAGCGGTAGCGGTGGTCGCGCAGGTCGAAGATGGGAATGACGGATTCGGTCATGGCCTGGGGTTGGGGGGCGAATCTGTGACGGGCAGGCAGGGCCCGTTCCGGGGGCTGTCCTCGGGCACCTTATCGGGGCGCCATCATGCTGTCATTCTAGCCGAGCCTGTGCCTGTACCGTCGCTGCCAGGCCGCACGGGTGCGAACGCGGCGTGCAGATATGAAAAAAGGGACGGCATCGCCGTCCCTTTCCTTGCTTCCTTGCTTCCTGGCCGAGGCCGCTTATTCCTGCGGCGTCGTTTCCTTGACKGCGGGCGCCGTCTCGACCAGCACCATCGGGCCTTCCGGCAGCGGGGCCAGCGGCTTGCGCTCGCGAACCACGCGCGGCGCCGCCGGAATGCTGGCGGCAGCTTCCTGGGCTGCGCGCAGCTTGCTGCTGTMGGTGCTCACCCAMTCGAGACCGGCCGAGGCCAGCATCGGTTGCAGGCCTTCGATGGCCACCGGCGCAGGAGCCGCCGGGGTCACGGTCGCAGGTGCTGCCACGGGCGCTTCCACCGGCGCGGGAGCCTGCACAGCGGCTTCCACGACGGGGGCGGGCGCCGGCGCATAGGCGGCGGGGCTGGCGATGACGGCTTGCGTCACCGGGGCTTGTGCTACCGGGGCCTCTGCCACCGGGGCTTGCGCTGCCGGGACTGCCTCGACGGGCTCGGCTGCCGGTGCGGCCAGCGTTTCGGCTGGCAGTACCGTCGGCGCGGGCGCTGCCACGGCGGCTTCGGCCGGCTGATAGGCCGGGACGCTGGCCGCGGGCTCGGCGATCACGGCGGCGACCGACTCKGTCACCACGGCTTCKACKGTCTCGACAGCCTCGACGGTCTGGACTGCGGCAACGGGCGCGGCGGCATCGGCTGCCACTTCACGCGCTTCCACTGCCTGCTCGCCGTCCGCGCCCTCGGCGCCTTCGGTGCCTTCGCCGGCCTGCACGCCATCGTCGCGTTCGCGGCGATAGCGGTTGCGGCCGCGGCGGTTGCGGCGACGGCGTTCTTCGCCTTCGCCGTTCTCGGCACCTTCCGGCGCTTCCGGCAGATCCGTGCGTGCGTTGTCAGCTTCGTCGCGCTGGGCTACCGGCGCGGCTGCGGCAGGTGCAGCCACGGAAACCGCGCTTGCGGCCACGATGGCGACGCCAGCGGCTTCAGCAGCCAGGCCTTCGCCGGCTTCGTCTTCACGCGGCGCGTCGCCGCGCTGGCGTTCGCGCTGGCGCTCGCGGCGCTCCTGGTTGCGGTCGCGGCGGCCTTCCCSGCGGCCCTCGGTGCGCTCGGCTGCCGCACCTTCCGGCTGGCGGGCCGGCTGGGCTTCCAGCGCGGCCTGGCGCGGGGCGCGGCCATTGCGCTCACCGCGCTCGCCGCGTTCCGTGCGTTCGCCACGCTCGGTGCGCTCGCCACGTTCGCCACGGGCCTCGACGCGTTCACCGCGCTCGGCACGTTCAGCACGTTCGCCACGCTCCTGCGGCGCGCGCTCGCCGCGCTGGCCGCGGCCCTGGCGGTCGCCACGTTCACCGCGTTMGCCACGCTCGGTACGCTGGCCACGGCCTTCGCCGCGTTCGCCGCGCTGGCCGCGTTCCCGGCGGTTTTCGCCGTTGCGCTGTTCCGCCTCAGCCGGCTTGGCCGGCTCGATGGCAGGTGCCGCCGGCTTGGCGCCGAACAGGCTCTTGAGCCAGCCGATGAAGCCACCGCTGGCGACCGGCTGGGTGGCCGGCACCGGGCGGGCAACCGGCGCTTCGGGGCGCGGGGTGCGTTCGGCGCGCGGCACCGACACGGGCGCCGGCTGTTCCGGCGTGATGCCCTTGACGGCGGCTTCCTGGCGCGGCTTGGCGTCTTCCTTCTTGCGGCTGCTGTAGCTGGTGTCGGCTTCCAGTTCCTTGGCGGCAGCCTCGGCCATCTTGTAGCTGGCGGTGCTGTCTTCCAGGCRCGGATCGTCGTGGCGCAGGCGCTCGAGCTTGTAGTGCGGGGTCTCGAGGTGCTTGTTCGGGATCAGCAGGACGTTGACCTTGAAGCGCATCTCGATCAGGTTGATGTCCTGGCGCTTCTCGTTGAGCAGGAACGCGGCCACTTCCACCGGCACCTGGCAGTGGATGGCGGCCGTGTTTTCCTTCATCCCTTCTTCCTGGATGATGCGCAGGACCTGCAGGGCGGAGGATTCGGTATCGCGGATATGGCCGGTGCCGTTGCAGCGCGGGCAGGTGATGTGCGAGCCTTCCGACAGCGACGGGCGCAGGCGCTGGCGCGACAGCTCCATCAGGCCGAAGCGGCTGATCTTGCCCATCTGCACGCGGGCGCGGTCATGGCGCAGGGCGTCCTTCAGGCGCGTTTCCACGTCCTTCTGGGCCTTGCTGGCTTCCATGTCGATGAAGTCGATSACGATCAGGCCGCCCAGGTCGCGCAGGCGCAGCTGGCGGGCGATCTCGTCGGCGGCTTCGAGGTTGGTGCGCAGCGCCGTTTCCTCGATGTCGGCGCCCTTGGTGGCGCGGGCCGAGTTCACGTCCACCGAGACCAGGGCCTCGGTGTGGTCGATCACGATGGCGCCGCCCGAGGGCAACATCACCATGCGCGAGTAGGCCGATTCGATCTGGTGTTCGATCTGGAAACGCGAGAAGAGGGGGACGTCGTCCCGGTACTTCTTCACGCGGTTCATGTTGTCGGGCATGACCACGCTCATGAAGGCGCGCGCCTGCTCGTAGATTTCGTCGGTGTCGATCAGGATCTCGCCGATGTCCGGCTGGAAGTAATCGCGGATGGCGCGGATCACCAGGCTGGATTMGAGATAGATCAGCAGCGGGGCCTTGTTGTCGCCGGCGGCGCCGTCGATGGCCTTCCACAGTTGCAGCAGGTAGTTCAGGTCCCACTGCAGTTCTTCCGCCGAGCGGCCGATGCCGGCGGTGCGGGCGATGATGCTCATGCCATCGGGCACGGTCAGCTGGCCCATGGTTTCGCGCAGTTCCTGGCGGTCCTCGCCCTCGATGCGGCGCGACACGCCGCCGCCGCGCGGGTTGTTGGGCATCAGCACCAGGTAGCGGCCGGCCAGCGAGATAAAGGTGGTCAGCGCGGCGCCCTTGTTKCCGCGCTCTTCCTTTTCGACCTGGACGATCAGTTCCTGGCCTTCGTGCAGCGCGTMCTGGATGCGCGCGTTGCGCACGTCCACGCCTTCCTTGAAGAAGGCGCGCGCCACTTCCTTGAACGGCAGGAAGCCGTGGCGCTCTTCGCCGTAGTTGACGAAGCAGGCCTCCAGCGACGGCTCGATGCGGGTGATGACGCCCTTGTAGATATTGCCCTTGCGCTGTTCGCGACCGGCAGCTTCGATGTCGATGTCGATMAGTTTCTGACCGTCGACAATGGCGACGCGCAATTCTTCCTGCTGCGTCGCGTTGAACAACATGCGTTTCATCGCATTACCTCACTCCAATGCCGTGGATTGCACCGGCATGCGGTGCCCGCGGCGTTCCGTGGAGCACGCGAGGGAGCGAGTGAGGGCGCGAGAATTGCCGAAAGCGCCGGCGCGCCGGCAGGCGCGGCCCGGCTGGGCGCGGGTGAAAGAGAGGTAACGACGTCGAAGCGCCGTCCGCATGGTCAGAGAGAACGCCGGTGTGCTGCTCTGCGCAGCGTTTCCGGCGGGTTTCCGACTGGCATTGGCGGCGATRCGGGCGCAAAAGGCGCCGGTCGCATCGCGGCCGGCCGCGGAAGGCCTAGACGCGTCAAAGAGCAAGTTTGTCGTCACGGCAATGCTGCTTCGCTACCTGACATCTCCTGGCGGGCGCACCTACTACTTCTTGGAGTTCTGCGACCGGGCGCCGGTATAAACCAGTCAGGTGGCGTCTGAAGCATGCCGGCGGCACCGTTTCCCGGTGCGGGCGGGACTTCTCTCACCAGAGCGGATGCCAACAGGGCATCCGCGATCAAATTCTGTTCTACCTGAACACTCTTCCCACGTGACCGCCGTCAGCGCCGAAGTTGCCTTTGGGCGACTTCCTGCGCGGGCGATACCGTGCGTGCTGCGTTTTTGCTGCCATTCACCAGCCGCGGGCTCGCGGGGTACGCAAAGAAGCGGGAGGCTGGCAGGGCTGGCGGCAACCCAAAGTGTAAAATACGACGAATCGCCTACACCTGACTTGCGCTGCCGGTCTTTGGCCGGGACAGCGAGGAAATTATATTGAAAATGAATGAGTTACGCCATCAAATTGAAAAAGAGGTGCGGCCCGCCGCGGCCACGCCCCAGGTGGCGTACGTAACAATTGGCGAAGAGKCCGAAGGGCAGCGCATCGACAACTTCCTGCTGAAGCTGTCGAAAGGGGTGCCCAAGAGCCATGTGTACCGCATCCTGCGGTCGGGGGAAGTGCGCGTCAACAAGGGCAGGATCGACGCCACCTACCGCCTGAAGGTGGGCGACGTGGTACGCATTCCGCCCATGCGCGTGGCGGAGAAAGCGTCCGATAACGCCCGTTTCGTGCCGGCGGCGAGTTTTCCCGTGGTGTTCGAAGACGATCACCTGCTGGTGATCGACAAGCCTGCCGGCGTGGCCGTGCATGGCGGCTCGGGCGTGGMCTTCGGCGTCATCGAGCAGTTGCGCCGCGCGCGGCCGCAGGCCAGGTTCCTCGAGCTGGTGCACCGGCTGGACCGCGAAACCTCGGGGCTGCTGATGCTGGCGAAGAAGCGCACTGCCTTGGTMAACCTGCATGAGCAGATCCGCGGCAACGCACTGGACAAGCGATACTTTGCCTGCGTGGCCGGCCAGTTCGAKAATGCCCGCCAGCACGTCAAGCTGCCTCTATATAAGTACACCACGGCGGACGGCGAGCGCCGGGTGCGGGTCCAGGAAGACGGCTTGCCCTCGCACACCGTCTTCAACCGGCTGGAAGTGCTGCATGGATTTACCTTGCTCGAGGCCGAACTGAAGACCGGCCGCACCCACCAGATCCGCGTCCACCTGGCGCATTCGGGCTTCCCGATCCTCGGCGACGAGAAATATGGCGACTACGGCCTGAACAAGGCGCTGGCCCGCAGCGGCGCCAACCCTGGCCTCAAGCGCATGTTCTTGCATGCGCACAGCCTGACCTTCACGCATCCGGCCAGTGGCGAAAGCGTCACGGTCGCTGCTCCCATGCCGCCGGAATGCGAAGCCTTCCTGCAGCAAGCCCGTAACCAGCGCGCCCACGACTGAGGCGCCGACAAGGATATCAATGGCCAGGCAACGTTTCGACCTGATCGTGTTCGACTGGGATGGCACCTTGATGGATTCCACCCCGACCATTGCCAAGTGCATACAACTGGCGAGCCGCGATCTCGGCCTGCCGGTGCCGGATGACAGTGCGGCCAGCCACGTGATCGGGCTAGGCCTCAAGGATGCGCTGTCCTATGCCGTGCCAACGCTGGACCCGGCCGACTATCCCAAGCTGGCAGAGCGCTACCGCTTCCATTTCCTCACCCGCGACGCGGAACTGGTGCTGTTCGACGGCGCGCGTGAGATGCTGGAGGCACTGCATGCCCAGCATTACTTCCTCGGCGTGGCGACCGGGAAGACGCGCGCAGGGCTGCAGCGGGCGCTGGAAGCGACGGGGCTCGGACCCCTGTTCGACGGCACCCGCTGCGCCGACGAAACCTTCTCCAAGCCGCACCCGGCCATGCTGCATGAACTGACGCGKGAGCTGGGCCAGGAAATGGAGCGTACGGTGATGATCGGCGATACCACCCATGACCTGCAGATGGCTGCCAACGCGGGCGCCGCCGGCATTGGCGTGGGCTACGGCGCCCATCCCGCCGATGCCTTGCGCGCGATGGCGCCGGTGCACTGCGCGGCGTCRATCGCCGACCTGAAAGACTGGTTGCTGACGCATGCCTGAGACGAGCGAGAGTGCGGTCTCCGGCCCGCCGGACGGCCGGCGCCTGTGCGCCGCCGATGACCTGGCGGAGGGCGGCGCTGGTGTGCGTTTCGTGGTCGAGATCGGCGGGCGTCAGGTGGGTGCGTTCGTGGTGCGCTTCGAGGGGGCGGTGCACGGCTACCTGAACCAGTGCGCCCATGTGCCGATGGAGCTCGACTGGCAAGAAGGCCAGTTTTTCGAGTCCTCGGGCCTATACTTGATGTGCGCGACACATGGCGCGATTTATGCGCCAGATAGCGGGTTGTGCGTGGGCGGTCCGTGTCGGGGCGCTTCGCTGTCCAGGCTGCGCGTGGAAGAGCGCGGCGGCAGCGTGTACTGGATGCCGGAAAGCCCGTACGAGGCGCCCGCGGCCCAGCCGGCCTAGCCCCGGCCCCGCATTCCCGTCGAGCGCGCCCGTCGATAACCAAGAGCGAACCAAGAGCCAACTGCATGACTGAAGAGCAAAAACCGCCCCAGGACGAAACTGGCAAGCCGAAGGATCCGGCCACTCCTGCCAGCACCGGGGTGTCCGCCGCATCGGACGACCGGTTGGAAACCGCCGCCGCCGCCGATTTTCCGCTGGAGCAGGACCTGCGGGCGGGCGACGCCGCCGCGCAGCGCGAAGCCAGCGAGCGCAAGGCGCGCCTGGCCGGCAGCGGTGCCGGGCCGGTGCCAACCGGAGCTGGCTGGGAGCGCGATGTGCTGGAAAAAGTGCTGATGGCGACCCTGCGCGAGCAGCGCGCCGCGCGCCGCTGGCGCATCTTCTTCCGTTTCGCCGGGCTGGCCCTGCTTGCCTTGATCTTCTTCGCCATCTTCGATTTCAAGGGCGACGGCGGCATCACGACGTCCGGCCGGCACACGGCAATGGTGTMGCTCGACGGCGAGATTGCGGCCGGTACGCCGGCCAGCGCCGAATCGATCAACGCGGCACTGCAGGCCGCGTTCGCCGATTCCAGCGCCGCCGGCATCATCCTCAAGATCAATTCGCCCGGCGGTTCGCCCGTCCAGGCCGGCATGATCAACGATGAGATCCACCGCCTGCGCACGCTGTACCCGAACAAGCCGTTCTACGTGGTGGTGGAGGAGATCTGCGCCTCGGGTGGGTACTATGTGGCGGCGGCCGCCGACAAGATCTACGTCGACAAGGCCAGCATCGTCGGCTCCATCGGCGTGCTGATGGATGGTTTCGGCTTCACCGGGCTGATGGACAAGCTCGGCGTGGAGCGCCGGCTCTATACCTCGGGCGCCAACAAGGGCATGCTCGATCCGTTCTCGCCGCAGGTACCGCGGCAGAAGCAGTACGCGGAAACCATGCTCAAGCAGATCCACCAGCAGTTCATCGACGTGGTCAAGGAAGGCCGTGGCRACCGCCTCAAGGACGATCCGGACCTGTTCTCCGGCMTGTTCTGGTCCGGCCAGCGCAGCGTGGAGCTGGGCCTGGCCGACGGGCTGGGCAATGCGGACTATGTCGCGCGCGACCTGTTCAAGGCCGAGGACATCGTCGACTACACGGTGAAGGAAAACATCGCGGAGCGGGTTGCCAAGCGCTTCGGCGCGGCGATGGGTACAGCGGCGATGAAGACCATGTTGTTCGGTACGCGGCTGCAGGCAATCCACTGAGCCGGGCGCTGRCGCGCGGAAATGCAGAACGGGGCGCAAGCGCCCCGTTTTTTCGTTTTCGCTCCCGGGCTATGCGGGAGCCGGTTCAGGTGGCCAGCAGTGAAAAGATGGCCGGGCGTTTATGCAGCGCAAGCCGCTCGGGACGCCACTCGGAAACGGGCAGCGTCACGATGGTCTCGCTCGGCAAGGTCAGGTCCACCGCGATGGACAGCATGGTATTGCCTGCGCAGTGCTGGCGCAGGGCATCGAGCAGTTGGCCATTGCGATAGGGCGTCTCGATCCAGACCTGGGTCTGGTGCGCCTTGCGCGACAATTGCTCCAGCTCTCGCAGGCGCTGGGCGCGCTCGCCCGCATCGACCGGCAGATAGCCGTTGAAGGCAAAGCTCTGGCCATTCAGGCCGGACCCCATGACCGCCAGCAGGATGKAGCTGGGCCCGACCAGCGGGCGCACCCGCACGCCCCTGGCATGTGCCAGGCGCACCAGGTTGGCGCCGGGGTCGGCCACGGCCGGCACGCCGGCTTCGGACAGCAGGCCGCCGTCGCGGCCTTCGCGGATCGGGGCGAGCAGGGCGGCGAGGGCATCGTCGCGCGTGTTGACGTTGAGTTCGCGGATTTCGATCTGCTGGACCGGCCTGGCCAGTGGGCAGGTCTCGCCGAGCTTCTTCAGGAAGGCCCGTGCGGTCTTGGCATTCTCCGCCACCAGGTAATCCAGCCCGGCGGCGATCTGCTGCACGCCAGCCGGGATGACGTCCGGCAGCGGGTCGGTCTCGTCGCGCTTGCCCAGGGTGTTGGGGATCAGGTAAAGGATGCCGCTCATGCTTGTTTCCTGTCAGTGTTATCGGTGCTGTCCTTGCCGGCGCGCTCAGGCCTGGAAGAGCGGGTAGCCGGCGTGGYGCAGCATGGTGGTCAGCGCGATCAGCGGCAGGCCCACCAGGGCGGTGGGGTCGTCGGACTCCATGTGCGACAGCAGGGCGATGCCGAGGCCTTCCGATTTGGCGCTGCCCGCCACGTCGTAGGGGCGTTCGATGCGCAGGTAGGCTTCCAGCTCCTGATCGGACAGTTCGCGGAAGGTCGCGCGTGTCTGTACATCGGCCAGTTGCGCCGCGCCGGTGCGGCCGTCGAACAGGCACAGGGCAGAGTGGAAAGTGACGGTACGCCCACGCATCCATTGCAGTTGCGCGAGGGCCTTTTCATGGGTGCCCGGCTTGCCGATCTGCCTGCCGTCCAGCGTGGCGACCTGGTCCGAGCCGATCACCAGGGTGCCCGGGTGGCGGTCTGCAATCGCCTGCGCCTTGGCGCGGGACAGCCGCAGCGCGGTGGCTTCCGGGCTTTCGCCCGCCAGCGGGGTTTCGTCGATATCCGGCACTGCCACCTCGAACGGGATGCGCAGGCGCTCCAGCAATTCGCGGCGGTAGGGCGAGCTGGAGCCGAGGATCAGCACGGGACGGGATGATTGCGACATAAGTAATTGAGTGGAAAGGGAAAGCGACCTATGGTCGTCATCCAAAATTTTGACCGCAGTAGAAAAATAGACGTATAATCGTCTGTTTAGCCAAGCAAGTCCGGCGCATTGCTGTGTGTATACCGGCGTTTGCGGCTCCCGGGCCACGTTTCGGGTCGCCCTGGCGATGAAACCGGCCAGCGGGGTGCTTCCGGCAAGGCACGACAGACGGCACGAGAAGACATGACCCAGCCGATTCAGCCGATTGATCTGCGCGCGCTCGATCTCTTCGCATTTTGCCGCGCCGGTGGCCATGCTGCMGGCGAAGTTCCGGTGCGCGATTTGCCGCGCATCATAGCCGAGACCGCCGCGCAAGCGCCAGCATCGGCGCCCGACGAAGTGTTCGCCTATGTGCTTTCCGGCTTTGTCGAGGAAGAAGAGGGCGAACCCGGCGCGCCGGCGACGCAGCGCCAGTTCGTCGATCTGACCGTGAACGGGCGAGTGTGGCTGGACTGCCAGCGCTGCCTGCGCGTTTTTGCCGAGACCATTGCCACGGACATGTGCTTCGAGGTGATGGCCAGCGAGGAAGAGGCCGATGCGGCGGCCATGGACGACGATGAGGTCGACGTGATCGTCGGCTCCAAGCGCTTCGACCTGCTGTCGCTGATTGAAGATGAAGTGCTGCTGGCCTTGCCGGTGGCGCCCAAGCATGACGTTTGCCCGGAGGTGCACGAAAGCCTCGTGACCGGGGCCGACGGGCTGGTGGAACCCGAAGCAGAGGAACCGCCGGAAGAAGAAAAACGGCCTTCGCCCTTTGCGGCGCTGGCCGGCCTGAAGACGAAGCACTGAGGCCGGTTCACCGGTTTCAGGCAACGTCCGCAAGGCACCAGGATCAGCATCCGGCCGGGCCCGGCTACGCCTCGTGCGGGATGCGTGTGTTACCATTGAAAAATTCTCGAAGGAGTCATCATGGCAGTTCAACAGAACAAGAAGTCGCCGTCCAAGCGCGGCATGCACCGTTCGCACGATCACCTGTCGGCAGCGCCGCTGGCAGTCGAACCGACCACGGGCGAGACCCACCTGCGTCACCACGTGAGCCCGAACGGCTACTATCGTGGCCGCAAGGTCATCAAGACCAAGAACGACTGACAGATCGTTCGGCGTGACTTTGCGTCTCGTACGCGCACGTTGGTAGGTCAAAAACAAGAAAGCGGCAAAATCGTTGCCGCTTTTTTGTTGCGCGCTCGCCGCGCAACCGTAGTGCAGGCTTCCGGCCATAAGTCATGCCGACATGCGCTTCTGCACCAGGAAACAATGACGATCAAACTAGCTATCGACTGCATGGGTGGCGATCACGGTGTCTCCGTGACAATCCCTGCGGCGATCAGTTTTCTCTCCAGCCATAACGACGCCGAAGTGGTGCTGGTCGGCTTGCGCGACAGCATCGAGGCGCAGCTGAGGAAGCTGCACGCGCTCGATCATCCGCGCGTGCGCGTCGTGGCCGCGACCGAAGTCATTACCATGGACGATCCGGTCGAGGTGGCGCTGCGCAGGAAGAAGGATTCTTCGATGCGCGTGGCGGTGACCCAGGTGAAAGAGGGGCTGGCCGATGCCTGTATCTCGGCGGGCAACACCGGCGCGCTGATGGCAGTGTCGCGCTACGTGCTCAAGACGCTCGACGGGATCGAGCGCCCGGCGATCGCCACTTCMATCCCCAACGAACAGGGCTGGGGCACCACCGTGCTCGACCTCGGCGCCAATGCTGATTGCGAGCCCGAACATCTGCTGCAATTCGCGCGCATGGCCGAAGCCATGGTCGCCGTGGTGGACCACAAGGACCGCCCCAGCGTCGGCCTGCTGAATATCGGCGAGGAAGTGATCAAGGGCAACGACGTGGTCAAGCGGGCCGGCGAGCTMCTGCGCGCATCCGAGCTCAACTTCTACGGCAACGTGGAAGGCAACGATATCTTCAAGGGCACCACCGACATCGTCGTTTGCGACGGTTTCGTCGGCAACGTCGCGCTCAAKAGCAGCGAAGGCCTGGCCAAGATGATCGGCAACATGATCAAGGAAGAGTTTACGCGCTCGTGGTTCACCAAGCTCCTGGCGGGGCTGGCCATGCCTGTGCTCAAGCGCCTGTCCCGTCGCCTCGACCCCGCGCGCTACAACGGCGCATCGCTGCTGGGCCTGCGCGGGCTCGTGATCAAGAGTCACGGTTCGGCCGACGCGCACGCTTTTGAGTGGGCTATCAAACGCGGGTATGATGCGGCCAGTAATGGTGTGATCGCTCGCACCATTCAGGCTTTCGCCAACAAGTCAGGTACCGGCACCCCGGCTTCCGGCCCGCAGTCAGGCGCCCAGGATCCCAGTCCAAGCCCGCACGCCGCCTGAGGTTCTGATGCAGATGCCGCGGGCGACGACCCGTGGCCACACGATCGATCCGACATTACATGACCAGCTACGCAAAAATCATCGGGACCGGGAGCTATCTGCCTCCCCGGCGTGTCACCAATCAGGAGCTTGCGGCGCAACTGGCTGAGAAGGGCATCGAGACCAGCGACGAGTGGATCTTCTCGCGCAGCGGCATCTCGGCGCGCCACTGGGCCGAGCCGGATGTCACCTGCAGCGACCTGGCGGTGAAGGCCGCGGAGCGCGCGCTGGAAGCGGCCGGCATCGACCGCCAGAGCATCGACCTGATCATCGTCGCCACGTCGACTCCCGATTTCGTCTTTCCGAGCGCCGCCTGCCTGGTGCAGCAGAAACTCGGCATTACCAATCACTGTGCCGCATTCGACATGCAGGCCGTGTGTTCCGGTTTCGTCTACGCGCTGGCCACGGCCGAGAAGTTCATCCGTAGMGGCTMGCATCGCAATGTGCTGGTGATTGGCTCGGAAGTGTTCTCGCGTATCCTCGATTTCAATGACCGCACTACCTGCGTGCTGTTCGGCGACGGCGCMGGCGCGGTGGTGCTGTCGGCGTCCGAGGAACCCGGCATCCTGTCTTCGGCGATGCACTCGGACGGCAGCCACGTCGAGATCCTGTGCGTGCCGGGCAATGTCGCCGGCGGCAATATCACCGGCAACGCGTTCCTGCACATGGACGGCCAGGCCGTTTTCAAGCTGGCGGTGACCGTGCTGGACAGGGTTGCGCGCGAGGCACTTGCCGGCGCGCAGTTCCCGGCCGAGAAGGTCGACTGGCTGGTGCCGCACCAGGCCAATATCCGCATCATGCAGAGCACGGCGAAGAAACTCGGCCTGACTGCCGAGCGCATGGTGGCGACCRTACACGAGCACGGCAACACGTCGGCTGCCTCGATCCCGCTGGCCCTGGACGTCGCGGTGCGCGACGGCCGTATCCGCGCCGGTCACCACGTGCTGATGGAAGGCGTGGGCGGTGGCTTCACCTGGGGTGCGGTGCTGGCGCGCATGTGACATCCGGGCGTGCGGGGCGGCATGCCGTCCCGCACGCCGCGTCGGTTTTGCGTATTCATCTTCTAGATTCGATTGCGATGAAATTTTCCTTTGTATTCCCGGGCCAGGGCTCGCAGGCCGTCGGCATGCTCAACGCCTTCGCCGACAACGCCGTGGTCCGTGCCACGCTGGACGAAGCTTCCGCCGCGCTCGGGCAAGACCTGGGCCGCCTGATCGCCGAAGGCCCGGCCGAGGAACTGAACCTCACCACCAATACCCAGCCGGTGATGCTGACCGCCGCGGTAGCGGTCTACCGCGCCTGGATCGATGCCGGCGGCGCGGCGCCTGCCATGGTCGCGGGCCACAGCCTCGGCGAGTATTCCGCCCTGGTGGCGGCCGGGGTGATTCCGTTCGCCGAAGCGGTGCCGCTGGTGCGCTTCCGTGCGCAAGCCATGCAGGAAGCCGTTMCGGTGGGCGAGGGCGGCATGGCGGCGATCCTCGGGCTGTCCGACGACGATGTGCGCGCCGCGTGCGCCKAGGCTGTGGCCGCGGGCGCCGGCGTGGTGGAAGCCGTGAACTTCAATGCGCCGTCGCAGGTGGTGATCGCCGGCCACAAGGCGGCGGTCGAGAAGGCCTGCGAAATGGCCAAGGCGCGCGGCGCCAAGCGCGCGCTGCCGCTGCCGGTGTCGGCCCCGTTCCATTCCTCGCTGCTCAAGCCGGCGTCGGACCGCCTGCGCGAGCGCATGGCGGGCATGACCTTCGCCGCGCCGGCCATTCCGCTGGTCAACAATGTGGACGTGGCCATCGTCAGCGATCCGCAGTCGATCAAGGATGCGCTGGTACGCCAGGCGGCGGCGCCCGTGCGCTGGGTGGAGTGCGTGCAGAAGATGGCTGCSGAGGGYGTCACCCATGTGATCGAATGCGGCCCCGGCAAGGTGCTGGCSGGCATGACCAAGCGCATCGACGGCAACCTGACCGGCGCCGCGATCTTCGATCCGGCCTCGCTGCARGACACGCTGGCGCTGCTGAAGTAAGACTAGGACCCACGCAATGACGAAATTTCTGGAAAACCAGGTCGCACTGGTAACCGGCGCATCGCGCGGCATCGGCCGGGCCATCGCCCTCGAGCTGGCCGCGCAGGGCGCCACGGTAGTCGGCACCGCCACCAGCGAAGCGGGTGCGGCTGCCATCAGCGAATACCTGGCGGCGGCCGGCGGCAAGGGCCGCGGCGCCGTGCTCAACGTCAACGATGCCGCKGCATCCGAGGCGCTCATCGACGAGCTGGTCAAGGCCCATGGCGGCCTCGGCATCCTGGTCAACAACGCCGGCATCACGCAGGACCAGCTTGCCATGCGCATGAAGGACGAGGACTGGGGCGCGGTGGTCGAGACCAATATGACCGCGGTGTTCCGCCTGTCGCGCGCGGTGCTGCGCCCGATGATGAAAGCGCGCGGTGGCCGTATCATCAATATCACGTCGGTGGTCGGCTCCACCGGCAATCCCGGCCAGATGAACTACGCCGCCGCCAAGGCCGGCGTGGAAGGCATGAGCCGGGCGCTGGCCCGCGAGATCGGCAGCCGCAACGTGACCGTGAATTGCGTGGCGCCCGGTTTCATCGACACCGACATGACCAAGGTCCTGTCGGATGAGCAGCACGCAGCACTGAAGACCCAGATTCCGCTGGGTCGGCTGGGCCAGCCGGAGGACATCGCACACGCGGTGGCTTTTCTGGCCGGTCCCCAGGCGGCCTACATCACCGGTACGACGCTCCATGTAAATGGTGGCATGTACATGAATTGATCACCTTTCGCGGCGGCCGGTTTCGAGGGAGAAGCCGGCAGAAGCCGCGTGAAGTGGTTGTTTTTTKAACTAAACGGGCGCCGTTCTTGCAATAGAAGGCGGGTGGGATTTTTATGGCCCAAACCTGCTAAAATGCGCCCACTTTTTGTCGAACTTCCCTGGAGGGTTACATGGACAATATCGAACAACGCGTCAAGAAAATCGTGGCAGAGCAACTCGGCGTGGCCGAGGCAGACATCAAGAACGAATCCTCGTTCGTGAACGACCTTGGTGCGGATTCGCTCGACACGGTTGAGCTGGTGATGGCGTTGGAAGATGAATTCGGCATGGAAATTCCCGATGAGGAAGCCGAAAAGATCACGACCGTGCAACAGGCTATCGATTACGCCACCGCACACGTCAAGGCCTAAGCCTGTCGTATCTGGATTCCGAGCCACAGAAGGCAGGCGGACGGGCCGTTGGGTCGTCCGCGCTGTTTTCTGTGGCTTTCGTCTGTTCGAAGAAGCACAATCGGATAGTCCGCGCCGCGATCGGCGTGGCCCGGCGCCGGCCCATGGCCAGCCCCGGCAATCGTTCCGGTTCTGCTTCACGYACYCGTAGGAAATCATAGTGAGCCGTCGTCGCGTCGTCGTCACTGGGCTTGGCCTTGTGTCTCCGGTCGGAAACACGGTTGCCGAAGGCTGGGCCAACCTGGTTGCAGGTCAGTCTGGCATCGCCACCATCACCAAATTCGATCATTCCGCGCTTGCCGTGCATTTCGCCGGCGAGGTGAAGGGTTTCAAGGCAGAGGACTACATCCCTGCCAAGGAAGCCCGCCACATGGATACGTTCATCCACTATGGCATCGCGGCGGGTTCGCAGGCGCTGAAGGACAGCGGCTACGAAGTGACCGAGGACAATGCCGAGCGCATCGGTGTGCTGGTCGGTTCKGGCATCGGCGGGTTGCCGATGATCGAGGATACCCACGCCGAGCTGACCAATCGGGGTCCTCGCCGGATCTCGCCGTTCTTCGTGCCGGGCTCGATCATCAATATGATCGCGGGTCACCTGTCCATCTACCATGGACTCAAGGGCCCGAACCTGGCCGCCGTGACGGCCTGCACCACCGGCCTGCACAGCATCGGCCTGGCCGCCCGCCTGATCCAGGCCGGCGACGCGGACGCCATGCTGGCCGGCGGTGCGGAATCTACGGTTTCGCCGCTCGGCATTGGCGGTTTCGCCGCCGCGCGCGCGCTGTCGACCCGCAACGACGATCCCGCTGCCGCGTCCCGTCCGTGGGACAAGGATCGCGACGGCTTCGTGCTGGGCGAGGGCGCCGGCGTGATGATGCTCGAGGAATATGAGTCGGCCAAGGCGCGTGGCGCCAAGATCTATGCCGAACTGATCGGTTTCGGCATGAGCGGCGACGCGTTCCATATGACCGCCCCGAATATGGATGGTCCGCGCCGCTGCATGGTCAGCGCGCTGAAGAACGCCGGCGTCAACGCCGACGAAGTCGGCTACCTGAACGCGCACGGCACCTCGACGCCGCTGGGCKACAAGAACGAAAGCGAAGCCATCAAGCTGGCTTTTGGCGACCATGCCTACAAGCTGGCCGTCAATTCCACCAAGTCGATGACCGGCCACTTGCTGGGCGGCGCCGGCGGCCTCGAATCCGTGTTCACGGTGCTGGCTCTACACCATCAGGTCTCGMCTCCGACCATCAATATCTTCAACCAGGATCCCGAGTGCGACMTGGACTACGTGGCCAACACGGCACGCGACCTGAAGATCGATGTGGCGGTGAAGAACAAYTTCGGTTTYGGCGGCACTAACGGCACGCTTGTCTTCCGTCGCGCCTGAATCCGGCGGCTGCCGGTTATCGCTCCTCCGGACTTCGCTCAGGACCCATCGCTTGCGGTGGGTCTTGKCGCTGTTCCTGTCTTGCGAGATGGCGGCCCTTGCGCTGCTTGCGCGCGAGGCGATATGGGGCTTTGGCCGCTCGGCACATGGCTGGAATCTGGCGCAATGGCTGTCGGTGTCCACACTGGCGGCGTCCTGCGCGTGGATGCTGAGCCACTGGCCCGCGCTGTGGCGCGGCGCGGCTTGTACCTATGCGGGACTGGTGCAAGGCCGCGACGCCACCGGCCGCGCGGCCATTCTGGTTCGCCTGCCGGATGGCGCCCACGCGGTGGCGCGCGTGCGCTCCAGCTGGGAGCTGGGCAGACTGGCTCTTTTGCTGGCCATGGAGCCTGTCAGCGGCAAGCCGCCCGGGATCCTCGTCATCAGCCGGGGTTCGGCGGCACCCTCCTCATTGAGAGCGCTGAAACGTGCCCTGGGCGTCGCCCGGCGCGAGCAGGCCGCGGCCGGTGGCGTCGCCTGATGGGCAATGGCCGCGGGCATTCTTCACAAAATGCGTTGCACCGCACTGACTGTGCAGTGGGCAACGTAGGTAAAATACAACGTTTGTCGTGAAGACGATACCAAGAGATACACTGCAGGTGACCCATTCGTGAGCGAACGCGAAGCCGATCAGCTCCTCGTTGAACGCGTCCAGAAGGGCGACAAGCGAGCCTTTGAATTGTTGGTGGCCAAATACCACCGCAAGATCATCAGGCTCATTTCGCGTTTGGTCCGGGATTCGGCGGAAGTGGAGGATGTGGCACAAGACGCTTTCATCAAGGCGTATCGTGCCTTGCCGCAGTTCCGTGGCGAGTCGGCGTTCTACACCTGGTTGTACCGGATTGCGGTGAACACGGCGAAGAACTACCTGGCCACCCAGGGACGCCGGCCCGAAGCCTCCAGCGATATCGATGCCGAAGAGGCTGAAACTTTTGCGGACGGCGAGCAACTAAGAGATATCAATACGCCGGAGTCGATGCTCCATACCCGCCAGGTCGCCGAAACGGTCAACCGGGCCATGGAGGCACTACCGGAGGAATTGCGCACTGCCATCACTCTTCGTGAAATCGAGGGCCTCAGTTACGAGGAGATCTCCGAAGCCATGGGATGCCCGATCGGAACCGTCCGCTCGCGCATCTTCCGGGCACGTGAGGCGATTGCCGAGAAATTGCGTCCGCTGCTGGGAACGGCAGAGGGCAAGCGGTGGTAAGTGGTAAGTAGCAAGAAAAAGTAGCAAGAAATGTCGTGCGGCCAGCGTTGCAGCCTATTCCTGCATCGATAAACGACAAAGCAGTAGACGGGATTGTCGGTGTTCAATGGTTTTTCTAGGGGCGGGAAATGGGTCAGGCTCATAAGCAGTCGGTTCATGTAGTGGAAGCAGCGGAGCAGATCTCCGTGCTGATGGATGGCGAGCTGGCGCCGCACGAAATCAATGCCGTACTGGATCTCGCCAAGAGCGAGCCGGGCATGGCGAGCTGGACGACATATCAGCTGATCGGCGACGCGCTGCGTTCGGAAGAACTGACGCATGCCGGCTCCACCGAAGATTTTCTCGCCCGTTTTTCCGCGCGCCTCGATAGCGAACCGCATGTGCTGGTGCCGGCGGTGGCGCAGGCGTCGGCGCACCGCATGCTGTTCAAGCCGTCCTGGGTTCGCAGGGTGATGCCGGGTACGGCCATCGCCGCCGCGGTGGCTGCCGTGAGCTGGGTGGTGGTGCCGCAGATGCGCGGTGTCACCGATCTCGGCACGCCGGACGCCGTGGTCGCGCGCGTCGAGCAGCCTGCAGTGCCCAAGACTGGCGGTATCGTGACGGTTGCCGCCGACAGTGCGCAGATGATCCGCGATCCGCGCCTCGACGAGTACCTGCGTGCCCATCGGGTATCGGTCGCCACCGACGCAGTCGTGCCGACCATGCGCACTGTTGCCAACAGCGCAAACTTTTCTCAGGACAACTCGCAGGAATAATGCCGGACATGCATAAAGGATGGTCGCCCGCCAATGTAGCGGGCGCACACAGAATAAGGGCCCTTCGCAGGTCCTTTTTTCTGGCCTTGTGTCTGACTGCGGCCGCGGCAAGCGCGCAGCCGCCGGACAATACGCTGGCCCGCCGCGATGCGACGGCCTGGCTCAACAAGATCCACCGCGCCGCCCAGCGCGAGAACTATGTCGGTACGCTGATCTATCAGCGCGGCAGCGTGATGCATGCCTCGCGCATCMAGCACTACAGCGATCTCGTKAACAACGAGTACGAACGGCTGGAAACGCTCGATGGCAAGCCGCGCGAAGTGCTGCGCCAGAACGATGTCGTCCACAGCCTGATCCMCGAAGCCAAGCTGGTGGTGGTGGAGAAGCAGGAGGCGAAGGATCGCTTCCCGGCCTTGCTCGCCACCAATAAAAGCGACGTTCTCGATATCTACGAGATGCGCAAGCTTCCCGGCGAGCGCGTGGCTGGCGTCGAGTGCGAAGTGTTCTCGCTCGATCCGCACGATTCCGCGCGCTACGGCGTACGCTTGTGGGCGGAGAAAAACTCCGGCCTGCTGATGCGCGCCCAGACCGTGGGAGAGGGCGGCAAGGTGCTGGAGCAGGTTGCGTTCTCGCAGGTCGAGATCGGCGTGCCCTCCGAGAAGCAGCGCATCCTCACCGCCATCAAGAATTCCGGGGCCTGGAATCATT
Organism: Cupriavidus sp. 05T41; assembly: GCF_056396525.1. NCBI lineage: Bacteria > Pseudomonadati > Pseudomonadota > Betaproteobacteria > Burkholderiales > Burkholderiaceae > Cupriavidus > Cupriavidus sp. 05T41. Next base: position 56,679 of record NZ_JBFTLQ010000030.1, on the reverse strand, counting down.
ACGAAGTCACCAACCAGCCGGCCAATATTGCCGACGAAGGCTGGACCATTGGGATTCCGGTCAAGGGCTTCCTGAAGATCCGCGAGGTCCGTCGCCCGCTCGGCGAGCTGCGCTCGCCGCAGGCGAACCCGCGCGGCCAGGTTTTCGAGGTGCTCCAGATCGTCTACAGCGACGGGCTGACCGGTTTGTCGGTCTTCATCGAGCCCGTTTCCGAGCAGCGCGTACGCCGCGAAGGCGTCGCCTCGCTCGGCGCCACCCAGGTGGTGGTGCGCCKGGTTGCCGATTTCTGGATTACCGTGGTGGGCGAGGTCCCCCCCGCCACAGTCCGCCAGTTTGCCTCGGCAGTAGAATATAAACCGCCGAAGGCGCACTGAGCCGGTTTGCGAACAAGGCACCAGCGGCGTTTGCTCGTCGCTGGCGCGCCGCGATCTGGCCCCTCCAATGCCTTGCTTCCTTCCTTTTCGCTGATTTCCGGGAGTCGATGATGTCACCAAGATCTCCAGCCTTGGCTCGGACCGTGCTCATGGCTGCCATTCTCGCCTTTGTGCCGCTGGTCGCAGAACTGAGCCACGCCCAGGCCGCCGCGCCATCCTATGGCCTGCCCGATTTCACCGACCTGGTCGAAAAGGCGGGTCCGGCCGTCGTCAATATCCGCACCACGGAGCGGGTGCGCGCGCGTGGYAACAACTCCAGCCCCGAGGACGACGAGATGGCGGAGTTCTTCCGCCGCTTCTTCGGCGTGCCGATGCCCGGCACGCCCACGCCGCCGGGCACGCCGCGCCGCAGCCAGCCGCCCCAGGGCGAGGAGCAGAGCCGCGGGGTGGGGTCCGGCTTCGTCATCAGCCAKGACGGCTATGTGATGACCAACGCCCACGTGGTGGCGGATGCGGAAACCATCTACGTCACCCTGCCCGACAAGCGCGAGTTCAAGGCCAAGCTGATCGGCTCGGACAAGCGCACCGATGTGGCGTTGCTGAAGGTGGATGCCACCGKCCTGCCCAAGCTGATGCTKGGCKATTCCGACAAGGTGCGCGCGGGTGAATGGGTGCTGGCGATCGGTTCGCCGTTCGGCCTGGACAAYAGCGTGACCGCCGGCATCGTCTCCGCCAAGGGCCGCGATACGGGGGATTACCTGCCGTTCATCCAGACGGATGTCGCGGTCAATCCGGGCAATTCTGGCGGCCCGCTGATCAACCTGCGTGGTGAAGTGATCGGCATCAATTCGCAGATCTACAGCCGCAGCGGTGGCTACATGGGCATTTCCTTCGCGATTCCCATCGACGAAGCGATGCGCGTGACCGAGCAGCTCAAGGCGAACGGCAAAGTCACGCGCGGGCGCATCGCGGTGGCGATCGGGGGCGTGACCAAGGAAGTCGCCGACTCGCTCGGCCTGGGCCGTGCCCGGGGCGCGCTGGTGGGCAGCGTGGAGCCCGGCGGCCCKGCCGAGAAGGCGGGGATCGAAGCCGGCGACATCATCCTGAAGTTCAACKGCCGCGATATCKAGAAGGCTTCGGACCTGCCGCGCATGGTCGGCGATATCAAGCCGGGCACGCGCGTGCCGCTGCAGTTGTGGCGCAAGGGCGCGACGCGCGAGGTCAGCATCACCGTGGCCGAGCTGGACGCCGACAACAAGGTCAAGACGCGCGGCGGCAATGCGCCGCGCGACGAGAGCAATGCGCCGGTGGCCAAGCCCAATGCGCTGGGCCTGATCGTCAACGAGATTCCCGACACCAAGCTCAAGGAGCTCAAGATCAAGTCCGGGGTGGAAGTCGAGCAGGCCGATGGCCCGGCCCAGCGCGCCGGCATCCGCCCGGGCGACATCATCCTGCGGCTGGGCGACAGCGACGTGACCAGCCCGCGCCAGTTCAACGAACTGGTCAAGGCCCTGGACAAGGGCAAGATCGCCGCGGTGTTCGTCAGGCGCGGCGACGCCACCCAGGTGCTCACGCTGCGCCCGAGCACGGTGTCTTCGCGCTAGGCATCGCCCCGATGGCGGATCTCACGCTGTATGGCAGKACCTACTGCCATCTGTGCGAGGACATGAAGGTCGCGCTGGAGCMGCTCCGGCGCGATTTTTCCTTTGTCCTGCATGAGGTGGACGTGGATGGCGACGCCGCCACCGAGGCACGGTTCGGCGAACTGGTGCCGGTGTTGATGACCGGCGTGCCCGCCGGTGCCGGCGAGGAGTTGTGCCACTATTTCCTCGATGCGCCACGCGTGCGGGCATGGCTCGCGGGGCAGGCGGACTGACAGGCCGCCGCCCGGGGCGCGGCGCGCCATTTCGCAATACGGAAGTCCTTGAAAGTACGGTAAAATCGCACTTTGGCGCAAACTCAGCGTCACCAACCTGCGGCCCCGAGCTGCGTGCCCCTGCGGGGTGCCTGTCCCGGGCCGACCATAATTGCTGCGCTACCCGAAGTGCTCAAGCGGGCACATCGCGGCCAGACATGGCGCACCCCTGAACATCAGATGGACCATATCCGCAACTTCTCGATCATCGCTCACATCGACCACGGCAAATCGACCCTGGCCGACCGCATCATCCAACTCTGCGGGGGCCTGTCCGATCGCGAGATGGAAGCRCARGTGCTCGACTCGATGGACATCGAGAAGGAGCGCGGCATTACCATCAAGGCCCAGACSGCSGCGCTGAGCTACAAGGCGCGCGAYGGCMAGGTCTACAACCTGAACCTGATCGACACGCCGGGACACGTCGACTTCAGCTATGAAGTCAGCCGCTCGCTGTCCGCCTGCGAAGGCGCGCTGCTGGTGGTGGACGCCTCGCAGGGCGTGGAAGCGCAGACTGTCGCCAACTGCTACACGGCGATCGAACTCGGCGTGGAAGTGGTGCCGGTGCTCAACAAGATCGACCTGCCGCAGGCCGATCCGGAAAACGCCATCCGCGAGATCGAGGAAGTGATCGGGATCGATGCGCAGGATGCCACGCCGTGCTCGGCCAAGACCGGGGTCGGGGTGGAGGACGTGATCGAGGCCATGATCGCGCGCGTGCCCGCCCCCAAGGGCGACGTGGACGCGCCGCTGCAGGCGCTGATCATCGACTCGTGGTTTGACAACTACGTCGGCGTGGTGATGCTGGTGCGCGTGGTCAACGGCGTCCTCAAGCCCAAGGACAAGGTGCTGCTGATGGCCACTGGCTCGCAGCACCTGGTCGAGCAGGTCGGCGTGTTCTCGCCCAAGTCGCTGCAGCGCGAGTCGCTGACGGCGGGGCAGGTGGGTTTCGTCATCGCCGGCATCAAGGAACTGAAGGCCGCCAAGGTGGGCGATACCATCACCACCATGGCGCGCAAGGCCACCGCGCCGCTGCCGGGCTTCAAGGAAGTCAAGCCGCAGGTGTTCGCCGGCCTGTACCCGGTCGAATCCAACCAGTACGAAGCGCTGCGCGAATCGCTGGAGAAGCTCAAGCTCAACGACGCGTCGCTGCAGTACGAGCCCGAAGTGTCGCAGGCGCTGGGCTTCGGCTTCCGCTGCGGCTTCCTCGGCCTGCTGCACATGGAGATCGTGCAGGAGCGCCTGGAGCGCGAATTCGACATGGACCTGATCACCACCGCGCCGACGGTGGTGTACCAGGTCCAGATGCGCGACGGCACCATGCTGACGGTGGAAAACCCGGCCAAGATGCCGGACCCGAGCCGCATCGAGAACATCCTCGAGCCGATCGTCACGGTCAATCTGTACATGCCGCAGGATTACGTGGGCTCGGTGATCACGCTGTGCACGCAGAAGCGCGGCACGCAGATCAACATGAGCTACCACGGCAAGCAGGTGCAGCTCACGTACGAGATCMCCATGGCGGAAATCGTMATGGACTTCTTCGACCRGCTCAAGTCGGTGTCGCGCGGCTACGCCTCGATGGACTACGAGTTCAAGGAGTACCGTGCCGCCGACGTGGTCAAGGTCGACATCCTGATCAATGGCGACAAGGTCGATGCGCTGTCGGTGATCGTGCACCGGAGCAACTCGCAGTACCGCGGCCGCGAGGTCGTCTCTAAGATGCGCGAGATCATCCCGCGCCAGATGTACGACGTGGCCATCCAGGCCACCATCGGCGCGAACATCATCGCGCGCGAGAACGTCAAGGCGCTGCGCAAGAACGTGCTGGCCAAGTGCTACGGCGGCGATATCTCGCGCAAGAAGAAGCTGCTCGAGAAGCAGAAGGCGGGCAAGAAGCGCATGAAGCAGGTGGGCACGGTGGAGATTCCCCAGGAAGCATTCCTGGCGATCCTGCAGGTGAGCGACAAATAAAAGAAAGCGGCGGGGCCGGTCGGCCCGGCCGTTGGCGAAGCAGACTCTAACAAAACATCACCAAGATCTAGCCGTCATGAATTTTGCACTGATTMTTTTTGTGCTGGTGGTCATCACGGGCGTTGCCTGGATGGCCGACAAGCTGGTGTTCGAGAAGCAGCGGCGGGTGTCCGCCCAGGCCGCGCTGGCCGAGTTCGATGCGCGCAGGACTGACCTGCAGGGCCGCTACGGCGTCGGCGAGATCGATACATCGCGCAGCCGCCTGGCGGAGGAAAAGCTGCGCCAGCCCTGGTGGCTGGAGTATTCGGCGAGCTTCTTCCCGGTGATCCTGGCCGTGTTCGTGCTGCGATCGTTCGTGGTCGAGCCCTTCAAGATCCCGTCCGGCTCGATGATCCCGACCTTGCTGATCGGCGACTTCATCCTGGTCAACAAGTACGACTACGGCATCCGTCTGCCGGTGGTKAACAAGAAGATCATGGCGGTGGGTGAGCCCCAGCGCGGCGACGTKATGGTATTCCGCTACCCGAAGGACCAGTCGCTCGACTACATCAAGCGTGTGATCGGCGTGCCGGGCGACGTGGTGAGCTACCAGAACAAGCGCCTGACCATCAACGGCAAGCCGGCCGAATACAGCGCGCTGCCGGACTACCTCGACGAGGAGCGCTTGTCGTACTCCAAGCACTTCCAGGAGAAACTGCCGGACGGCCCCGTGCACGGTATCCTGAACGACACGGATCGTCCCKCCTTCGTCTCCGGCGCCGATCCGGATTTTCCGTTCCACGAGAACTGCACTTACAATCAGCAGGGGCTGACCTGCAAGGTACCGCAGGGTCACTATTTCGTGATGGGCGACAATCGCGACAACAGCCTGGATTCACGTTACTGGGGCTTCGTGCCCRATCAGAATATCGTCGGCAAGGCGTTCCTGATCTGGATGAACCTCGGCAATATCGGACGCGTGGGATCGTTCAAGTAGCATCCCCGCGGCGCGAATAACCACTCCAGTCAAGCGAGGGAAAGCGCATTATGGGTCGATCGGGTCAGGTAGTTGGTGCAGTCGGGGGGCGGGCGCGCCTGGCGGGGAATGACAGGCGGCGCGGCTTCTCGATGGGCAGCTTGCTCGTCGTTATCCTGGTCGTTGGGGGCGTGGTGATCCCGGCGGTCAGGGCGATACCGAGCCTGCTGGAGTATTTCTCGGTCAAACGCGCGGTCAGTTATGCCAAGCAGCAGGCATCCAACAAGCGCGAAATTGCCGACTATTTCAGTAAGCAGGCGCAGATCGACCGTATTACCGCCGTGCGCAGCGACGATCTGGATATCCACGAGGATGACAACGGCACGATCCGCTCRGTGGGATTTTCCTACCGCAACGAGGTGCCGCTATACGGCCCGCTKAGCCTTTTGATTACCTACTCGGGAACGCAGTACTGACATGAACCTCGACGCCTTACAGCAACGCCTCGGCTACCGCTTCAGCAAGCCAGAATTGCTGCAGCAGGCGCTGACGCACCGCAGCCACAGTGCCTTGCACAACGAACGCCTTGAGTTCCTGGGCGATTCGGTGCTCAACTGCGCCGTGGCCGATATGCTGTACGGCATGTTCAGCAAGCTCGACGAGGGCGATCTGTCCCGCGTGCGGGCCAACCTGGTCAAGCAGCAGGCGCTGTACGAGATCGCGCAGATGCTCCAGCTGTCCGAGGCGCTGCGCCTGGGCGAGGGCGAACTCAAGAGCGGCGGCTTCCGCCGTCCCTCGATCCTTGCCGATGCACTGGAAGCGATCGTCGGTGCCGTGTTCCTCGATGCCGGTTTCGAGGGCGCACGCACCCTGATCCGCAAGTTGTATATCCCGATTCTCGAGCAGGTCGATCCGCGCACGCTGGGCAAGGATGCCAAGACGCTGTTGCAGGAGTACCTGCAAGGCCACAAGATCGCCCTGCCGCAATATAACGTGATCGCCACCCACGGCGCCGCGCATAACCAGCAGTTTGAAGTCGAGTGCACCGTGCCTAAACTGGAAGTGCGGGTGTTCGGTACCGGCGCGTCGCGCCGCGCGGCCGAACAGGCTGCCGCCAAGCTGGCGCTCGACGAGGTGCAGAAGCTCGTGCCCCAGCTGCTCAAGCGCAGCCGGGCCGAGCGCACCGGCAAGACGCGCAAGCAGCCGGTGCCACCCGATCCCCAGTTGTCTCTCAGGTTGAAGGAATGACCGAATCTACCGATCCGCGGCCAGACGCCGCGGGTACCCCAACCGCTGCGTTCCGCTGCGGCACCGTGGCCATTGTCGGGCGTCCCAACGTCGGCAAGTCCACACTGATGAATGCGCTGGTCGGACAGAAGGTCAGCATCACTTCGCGCAAGGCGCAGACCACGCGCCACCGCATCGTCGGCATCCAGACCACGGATGACGCGCAGTACGTCTTCGTCGACACGCCGGGTTTCCAGACGCGGCACGCCAGCGCGCTGAACCGTTMGCTGAACCGTGCGGTGACGTCCACGCTGTCGAGCGTGGACCTGGTGCTGTTMGTGGTCGAGGCTGGCCACTACGGCCCCGATGACGAGAAGGTGCTGTCCCTGCTGCCCAAGAAGGTGCCGGTGCTGCTCATCACCAACAAGCTGGACCGCCTCGGCGCGGACCGGGCTGAGGTGATGATGCCCTTCCTCGAGAAGATGGGGCATCAGTTCCAGTTCACGGAAGTGGTGCCGATGTCGGCCAAGACGCAAGACCACATCGACCGCCTGCTCGCCATCATCCGGCCCTACCTGCCGGAGGGCGAGCCGATGTACGACGCCGATTCCATGACMGATCGCAGCGAGCGCTTCATGGCCTCGGAAATCATCCGCGAGAAGGTGTTCCGCTGGACCGGCGACGAACTGCCGTACACCAGCACGGTCGTCATCGAGAAGTTCGAGACCGAAGGCAGGCTGCGGCGCATCTTCGCCACCATCCTGGTCGAGCGCGATGGCCACAAGGCCATGATCATCGGCAACAAGGGCGCCAAGCTCAAGACCATTTCCACCGAAGCCCGCATCGACATGGAAAAGCTGTTCGACGGCAAGGTCTACCTGGAAATGTTCATCAAGGTGAAGAGCGGCTGGGCCGACAACGAAGCTGGATTGCGCGCCTACGGCTATGAATGACAGAGCGGGCGGGCCTGCACTGAAGGCCCGCCGCGTCGATCCGGTGGCGGAAGAAGCCGCCGAGCTGCTGGGCAGCCAGGCCGTGCCCGGCATGGCGGTGGCCKAGCAGCGCGCCATGATGGACCGCGCGCTGCGCATCGTCCMGGCGCGCACCGAGTTGCGCGTAGCCAACCAGCCGGGCTTCGTACTGCACGCCTGGCCTTACCGCGAAACCAGCCTGATCCTCGACGTGTTCACGCGTGACCACGGGCGCATGGCCATGGTCGCCAAGGGCGCCAAGCGCCCGCATTCGGCGCTGCGCCCGGTGCTCCAGCATTTCCAGCCGATCTCGCTGTCATGGAGCGGGCGCKGCGAGGTCAAGACGCTGACACGCGCTGAGTGGGTCGGYGGCATGCTGCCGCTGGCCAGCGACGCCTTGCTCTCGGGTTTCTATCTCAACGAACTGCTGCTGCGTTTCTGCCCGCGCGAAGACGCCCACGTGGCGCTGTTCCGCCAGTACATGGCCACGCTCACGCGGCTCGCGCACGGCGAGCAGGCCGGCCTGGTGCTGCGCGGCTTCGAGCGCGTGCTGCTGCAGGAGACCGGCTTTGCCGTGGCCTTCGACCAATGCGCGAATTCTGGCGAGGCGGTGGAGCCCGGGCTGGACTACGTGTACCAGCCGGAGCGCGGCGTGCGCCGCGCACAGCCCAGCGATCCGTCGTCCTGGCCGGTGGTTTCCGGGCAGACGCTGCTCGATATGTCGCAGGACGACTACCGCCGGGCGCAGACGGTGACGCAAAGCCGTGCGCTGATGCGCTTCCTGCTGCATTATTATCTGCAAGGCGCGCCGCTGAAGACGCGCCAGATCCTGATCGACCTGCACTATCTCTGAGTCCGTCCGCATGATTTTCCACGCGCATCCCGGCGTCATCGACCTTGGCGTMAACATCGRCMACGTGGCCACGCTGCGCAACGCGCGCGGCACGGTCTATCCCGATCCCATCCAGGCCGCGCTGCAGGCCGAGCAGGCCGGCGCCGACCTGATCACGCTGCACCTGCGCGAAGACCGTCGCCATATCCGCGATGCCGACGTGCACGCGCTGCGCCCGCTACTGGCCACGCGCATGAACCTGGAGTGCGCGATCACCCAGGAGATGCTCGACATCGCCTGCGCGATCCGGCCGCAGGATGTCTGCCTCGTGCCCGAGCGGCGCGAGGAGGTCACCACCGAGGGCGGGCTCGATGTGGCGGGGCGCTTCGAGCAGGTCAAGGCAGCCTGCCGCCAACTGGCCGACGCGGGCATCCGCGTGTCGCTGTTCATCGATGCGCAGGCCGAGCAGATCGAAGCGGCCGCCGCTTGCGGCGCGCCGGTGGTGGAGTTGCACACCGGGCGCTATGCCGATGCGCACACGCCGGCCGAGCAGGCCACGGAACTGCAGCGTGTGGCCGAAGGCGTCGATACCGGCGTGCGGCTTGGCCTGGTGGTCAATGCCGGCCACGGCCTGCACTACACCAACGTGCAGCCGGTCGCCGCCATGCACGGCATCAAGGAACTCAATATCGGCCACGCCATCGTCGCGCATGCGGTCTTCGTCGGCTGGCAGAACGCCGTGCGCGAGATGAAGGCCATCATGGTCGCTGCGCGCCTCGGCACCACCTATCCGCGCCCGGACGCAGCAGCGTGATCTACGGCATCGGCACCGACATCATCCAGATCAACCGCGTGCAAGGCGTGATGGAGCGCACGCGCGGGCGCTTTGCCGAGAAGGTGCTCGGGCCGCAGGAACTGCAGAAATACCATGCGCGCCGCGCGCGTTCGGAGAAGCGCGGCCTCGCCTTCCTGTCCACGCGCTTTGCCGCCAAGGAGGCCTTTTCCAAGGCCATCGGGCTGGGCATGCGCTGGCCGATGACGTGGCGCGCGATGGAGCTGCTGAACCTGCCGTCCGGCGAGCCGTATCCGCACTGCCATGGCGAACTGGATGCCTGGCTGCGGGAACGCGGCGTGACGGTGCGGGTCAGTGTCAGCGACGAACACGAATACGCGGTCGCCTTTGCGATCGCAGAGCTTGGTGGCGCCGGCGCTCCCGGCGCGCTGCCGCTCGCTTCCCAGCCTAGCGAATAATCCCAATGATCAAGAAGATTTCCGGCAAGCGGCCGGGCCCCGTCGTACTCGATGTCAAGGGCAAGCACCTCGATGCCGAAGACACCCGCCGCATCTCCCATCCGCTCACCGGCGGCGTGATCCTGTTCGCGCGCAACTTCGAGTCGCGTGCGCAGCTGCAGGCGCTGACGCATGAGATCCGTGCCGTGCGCGAGGACGTGCTGATCTGCATCGATCACGAAGGCGGCCGCGTGCAGCGCGCCAGGACCGACGGCTTCACGCACCTGCCGGCCATGGGTCGCCTGGGCGAGCTGTGGGACCGCGACGTGCTTGCCGCGACCAAGGCTGCCGTGCATTGCGGCTACGTGCTGGCGGCCGAGTTGCGCGCTTGCGATATCGACCTGAGCTTCACGCCGGTGCTGGACCTGGACTATGGCCGCAGCGCCGTGATCGGCGACCGGGCCTTCCACGCCGATCCGCGCGTGGTGACCATGCTGGCCAACCACCTGACCCACGGCCTGCTGCTCGCCGGCATGGCGAACTGTGGCAAGCATTTCCCCGGCCACGGCTTTGTCGCCGCGGACTCGCACGTGGCGGTGCCGGTGGACGAGCGCAGCCTCGACGAGATCCTCGCGCAGGATGCGCGTCCCTACGAGTGGATGGGCATGACGCTGTCGTCGGTGATGCCGGCGCACGTCATCTATCCGAAGGTCGATCCGAACCCGGCGGGCTTCTCGCGCTACTGGCTGCAGGACGTGCTGCGGACCCAGCTTGGTTTCGAGGGCGTCATCTTCAGCGATGACCTGAGCATGGAGGGCGCCAGCGTTGCGGGCACGGTCACCGAGGCCGCGCGCGCGGCACTCGCTGCCGGTTGCGATATGGTGCTGWTCTGCAATCATCCGGAGCGCGCCGACCAGTTGCTCAACGAACTCGACGTCGATGCCGGCAAGGCGTCGCAGCGCCGTATCCGCAAGCTGTTTGGCCGCCGCAAGCCACTGCCGTGGAACAAGCTGATGCAGGATCCMGACTACGCCGTCGCCGTGCGCGAGCTGAAAGGGCACGGCCTGATCGCGTGACGACCCGCAAGCCGCGGGCGGGTAGCCGCGCTGCGGTGCGGGGAAACAAAAAGGGCAGCCGAGGCTGCCCTTTTTTGCCGTTGCGCTGCCCGCGAGGGCAGCGGCGAACCAGCTGCGCTTAGTTTGCGCGGCTGCGGTATTCGCCGGTACGGGTGTCGATTTCGATCTTGTCGCCGATGTTGCAGAACAGCGGCACTTGCAGCTCGAAGCCGGTGTTGATCTTGGCGCCCTTGAGCACCTTGCCCGACGAGGTGTCGCCCTTGACGGCCGGTTCCGTGTAGATGATCTCGCGCACCAGCGTGGTGGGCATTTCCACCGAGATGGCCTTGTCGTTGTAGAACACCACTTCGACGTTCATGCCGTCTTCGAGGTAGTTCAGCGAGTCGCCCATGCTGTCCTGCTCGACTTCGTACTGGTTGAATTCGGTGTCCATKAACACGTACATCGGGTCGGCGAAGTACGAGTAGGTGCATTCGCGGCGATCCAGCATCACGACTTCGAACTTGTCGTCGGCCTTGAAGACGGACTCGCCCGGGGCTTCGGTCAGCAGATTCTTGTACTTCATCTTGACCACGGCGGAGTTGCGGCCCGACTTGTTGTACTCGGCCTTCTGCACGACCATCGGGTCGGTGCCGATCATGAATACGTTGCCGACGCGGAGTTCYTGTGCGRTYTTCATCTGAACTGTTTTCCTGAAAAAATTGTCTCGGAATTCGGTGTGGCGAAGGCGCGCTGCCAGCGCACGGCGGTGGCCGTGCGCACGCGGCCCGTCCAGTACGCCCAGGTTCCGCTGCCGATGCGGTGGCGGGTGCCACTGTCATCTTCTGCGCGTTCCCCCGTTTTCCGGCCGGTCRCCATCAAATCAACCGATTATTTTACCTGATTTTCGCAGAAGCCCACGAGATTTGCCGCCAGATCGCCGAGGTGCTGCAGGCTGCGCTGCCATTGCTCGGTCGCCTCGCGCAGCACCGGCAAATGCAGGCGAAATGCTGGCCAGTCGAGTGAATCGCCAGGCGCATTCCATGCGCGCCAGAACGCCGCGAACGCCGCTGCCGCCGCCCCGTTGCCGGCACGCTCGAGCCGTTGCGTGAAGAKGTCGAGAAAGGCATTCAGCTTGACCAGGTGCGCCGCGTCTTCCTGCGGGTAGATATGCCAGACCAGCGGTTGGCCCGCCCATTGCGCGCGGACAAAGGAATCCTCGCCGCGCACGAAGTTGACATCGCACAGCCACAGGAGCTCGTCGTAGTGCTCCTGGCGCACAAACGGCACCACGTGGGCCGTCAGGTTGCCGGTGGAAAAGGTGTCGCCCGGCCTGGCACCGGGCGTGCCGAACCAGGCGCTCGCCTGCTCGGCGGCGAGGCCGGCCGGCACCAGGCACTGCACCGGCTCCGCGCCGTCGCGCCACTGCGCCAGCAACGACGGCAGGGCCGCGTTGGGGTAGGCGAACAGGCTGACCTTGAGCGCGCCGTCGATGGGGCGCGTGCCAAGCCGGTGCCACAGCGCGGCCTGGGCGGCAGGCGCGGCGCGCAGATGCTCGCGCTGCGTGCCAAGCATGGACTCGCGCAACAGCCCGCCGGTGCCGGGCTCGAAGCCCGGGAAGAAAAAATACTTCACCAGCGGCAGGCGCGGATGGGGCGAGCTCATGCGATGGTGCTCCCGCACCCATGTCTCGGCGCTCAGGTATTCGAGGTTGATCCAGGCCGGCCTGGGCATGCGCGCAGCCATGGCGCCAAGAAATGTCGCCGGCAGGTCGCATGCGAACGATTCGATCACCGCGTCGTGCGGCACGACGCCGGCGAAGCKCGCGGCGCTGTCCTGCCCGCTCTCCTGGTCGGGCCGCCGCCATGGGCGGATCGTCACGCCGGCCAGTTCCTGCTGTCCGGCGTTCACGTCGAGGCCCGGCGCCAGCCGCGCGAAGCTATGCAGGTCGTCCACCCACAGCCGCACGGCGTGGCCGTGCTCCTGCGCAAGCTGGCGCGCCAGCCGCCAGCAGACACCGATATCGCCGAAGTTGTCGATGACGGTGCAGAAGATGTCCCATGAGCGGACGGTGCGGTCGGGGCGGGTGGTCATGGCGGCGTGAGGCGACAAGGAATTGCTCTAAACTTGCGATTTTAGAGCCTGTCGCGCCGTCGCCTGCCGGCCGTGCGCTGACCGGCCGCTTCCACACGGTCGATTCCCACCCGATGTCCCTGCCGGAACCCGAAATCCAGAATCCAGGCACGCCCGCCCCGGCGGCTGCCGAGCCCGGCCACGCGGCCGCGCCCGAGCCACAGTTCGATCCCAAGGCGGCGATCGCGCAGCTGCCCGGCCTGCCGGKGGTCTATCGCTACTTCGATGCGCAGGGCAATGTGCTCTACGTCGGCAAGGCGCGCGACCTGAAGAAGCGTGTCTCGAGCTACTTCAACAAGAACCTGCCGTCGCCGCGCATCGCCCTGATGGTGGCCAAGATCGTGCGCATCGAGACCACCGTGGTGCGCACCGAGGCCGAGGCGCTGCTGCTGGAAAACAATCTGATCAAGGCACTGGCGCCGCGCTACAACATCCTGTTCCGCGACGACAAATCCTATCCCTTCGTCAAGCTGACCAGCCACCGCTTTCCGCGCATGGCCTACTACCGCGGCGCGACGGATCGCAAGCACCAGTACTTCGGGCCGTTCCCGAGCGCGCATGCGGTGCGCGAGAGCATGCAGATCCTGCAGCGCGTGTTCCAGTTGCGCACCTGCGAGGACACTGTCTTCACCAACCGCACGCGGCCCTGCCTGCTGCACCAGATCCACCGCTGCACCGCGCCCTGCGTCAACGCCATCAGCGAGCAAGACTATGCGCGTGACGTCAGCAATGCGGCGCGCTTCCTGCAGGGCCGCCAGAGCGAGGTGCTGGAAGGCCTGCAGGCCAAGATGGAAGAGCATGCCGGGCGGCTCGAGTTCGAGCAGGCGGCGGCGGTGCGCGACCAGATCGGTGCGCTGTCCACGGTGCTCAAGCGCCAGGCGGTGGAGGAAGTCGGCCAGGCCAGCGATATCGATGTGCTGGCGGTAGCCGTGGAAGGCGGCCGTGCCTGCGTCAACCTGGCGATGGTGCGCGGTGGCCGGCATCTCGGCGACAAGGCCTATTTMCCTGCGCACGTGGAAGAAGGCGCGATGATCGTCGAGGATGAGGACGCCGAGGCCGGTGCCGGCAGCGAGGCAGGCGCCGAGGCCCCCGCAGGCATCGCGGCGGAGCGCATCGCCGCCGAAGTGTTGTCTGCCTTCATGGCCCAGCATTACCTCGACCAGGCCGTGCCGCCGATCCTGGTAGTGAGCCACCTGCCGCCGGACAGGGCGCTGCTGCAGGCCCTGTCGATGCAGGCCGGGCGCAAGGTCACGCTGGTGCGCCAGCCGCAGGGGCAGCGCCGCGCCTGGCTCGAGATGGCGCAGCAGGGCGCCGCCCTGGCGCTGTCGCGCCGGCTTGCCGAGCAGGGCAGCCAGCAAGCCCGCACGCGCGCGCTGGCCGAGACCATCGCTCTCGACATGGAAGACCTGGCGCTGCTGCGCGTGGAGTGCTTCGACATCAGCCATACCGCCGGCGAAGCCACGCAGGCATCCTGCGTGGTGTTCCATCATCACGAGATGCAGAACGCGGAATATCGCCGCTACAACATCCAGGACATCACGCCGGGCGACGACTATGCCGCCATGCGCCAGGTGCTTACGCGCCGCTACCAGAAACTGGTGGAGATGCTGGAGCAGGCGCGCGAGGCCGGTGTCGATGGCGGCCAGGGCGATGCCGCCGGTGCGCTGGTGCCCAGCGTGGTGCTGATCGACGGCGGCAAGGGCCAGGTCGAAGTGGCGCGCCAGGTGTTCGAGGAGCTTGGTCTCGATATCGGCCTGCTGGTCGGCGTTGCCAAGGGCGAGGGCCGCAAGGTCGGGCTGGAGACGCTGGTGTTCGCCGACGGACGGCCGTCGCTGGAACTGGGGCAGGGCAGCGCGGCGCTGATGCTGGTCGCGCAGATACGCGACGAGGCGCACCGCTTCGCCATTACCGGCATGCGCGCGCGCCGCGCCAAGGCGCGCACCACCTCGCGGCTGGAGGAGATCGAAGGCGTCGGGGCGCGTCGCAGGCAGAAGCTGCTGACCCGCTTCGGCGGCTTGCGCGGGGTCATGGCAGCCAGCATCGACGAGATCGCGAGTGTCGACGGCATCTCGCATGCGCTGGCCGAGGAAATCTACCGCCAGCTGCATTGATTCGGACCCGCGCGCGCCGCGCGCGGCGCGAAATGCTCGGCTGGCGTTGAAATAGGCGACAATCGCGGAGTTACCCATCGCCGTTGTCTCGTTTCGAGCCCCCAATGCCGCTGAATATTCCGATCTTGCTGACCTGGCTCCGCGTTGCCATGATTCCTCTMGTGGTGGGGGTGTACTACCTGCCCGAGGCGTGGCTCCCGATGCACGCCAAGAACATGACGGCCGCCGGTTTCTTCATCGTGGCGGCGGTCACCGACTGGCTGGACGGCTTCCTTGCCCGGCGCTGGAACCAGACTTCGTCATTCGGCGCCTTCCTCGACCCGGTGGCCGACAAGCTGATGGTGGCGGCGGCACTGCTCTCGCTGCTGGCGCTGGGCCGCGTCGCCGACCTGATCGCACTGGTGATCATCGGCCGCGAGATCACCATTTCGGCCCTGCGCGAATGGATGGCGCAGATCGGCGCTTCCAAGAGCGTGGCCGTCAATTTCCTCGGCAAGCTCAAGACGACTTTCCAGATGATCGCCATCCCCTTGCTGTTGTTCAATGACAGCCTGCTCGGCATCGTCGACGCCTCGGTGCTCGGTACGTGGATGATCTATGTGGCCGCCGTGCTGACGCTGTGGTCGATGTTCTATTACATGAAGCTCGCCTGGCCGCAGATCCGGGAGCGTAGCCGGCTGGGCGGAGAAGCCACCGCACAAAAATAATGGCTCGGTGAAAAATATGCTTGACGAGGGTGTTCCGGTTTGCAATAATCCTGTTMTCGCTTCTGACGAAACAAACCGAACGAAGCGAAATGCAGCAAGAACGCATCGAGATGGCAGCAATATCGGGTCAGAAGTTGCGTTTTAGCTCAGAAGTCAGCAGGAACATGCGGGAGTAGCTCAGTTGGTAGAGCGCAACCTTGCCAAGGTTGAGGTCGCGAGTTCGAGACTCGTCTCCCGCTCCAGTTTTTGCCAGATTCGATGGTGACGGCCGATGCCGTGTATTATCCGGGTCGACTTTTAGTAGTTATGCGGTATGTAATGCGGGAGTAGCTCAGTTGGTAGAGCGCAACCTTGCCAAGGTTGAGGTCGCGAGTTCGAGACTCGTCTCCCGCTCCAAATCCCAAAGGGAAGCGCCGCTTCCCTTTTTGTTTGTGATKATGGTGCGCAAGGCGCGGCCCCGGCAGGGTCGGGCGATTGCGGCTACAATCCAGCAGCAAGTCACCCGGCGGGGTGGCAGAGTGGTCATGCAGCGGCCTGCAAAGCCGTGTACGCCGGTTCGATTCCGACCCCCGCCTCCAGGATTCAAGCAAAAAGCGCCACCCTAGCCGGTGGCGCTTTTTGCTTTCCGGCGCCGGTGTTGTGCGCAATGCCGGCCATCCTTGCTTGCCATGTCCGCCATGTCCTCCACATCCCCGATATGCATCAGGGCAGGACGCGATTACCAGCGCAAGCCTGTCCCCATGGACCCGGTCTCCACGATCACGTATTGCATGCGTTCCTTGTAAGTGGCCTCCACGCGGTAGTCTGCGGGCGGCAGCTTGAATAGGCAGCGCGGGCCTGTCGCCGGGATGGATGCCAGCACCCTGCCATGCCGGCGCAGTCGTACATCCACGTCCGTCGCGGATACGCCATTCGGGCCCTCGGTAAAGACCACGCCGAGGTTGTACTGCTCCTCCAGGCGCGTCAACTGCTCGTTCTCCTCGCTATCCGAGCCACCGCAGATATAGGTGACACCGCCCACCGTTCGCGGTGTCATCGGTTGCGATCTCGTCGCCATCAATGGCGGGCGTGGCATCGTCGGGGCAGGCGTATCCGCAACGGCGGCCGCAGGCGGTGATTGCGGGGCCTCGGCCTGTGCCTGGGCTGGTTCCGCCGGCGGAAGTGCAGCCCGGGGGATGGCCAGTGGCGGAGCAAACACCTCGGCCGGAGCAGTAATCGATTGCGGCCGCGACGGCGAGGTCTCGGACTGCACGGCTACGGGAGCCACCTCCACCTGTGTTCCCGGTTTGATCGAGGCATCCGCTTGCGCGGTAGCCACGGCTGGCATCTCGGCCGGGGCTTGAGCTTGGGTCTGAGCTTGGGTCTGGGCTTGGGCGCCGAGCGCAAGTCCAAGTGCCAACGCAGTAAGGCTGAAGCGCGCGACGKACACTGGGCGGAGGGTGAGTGAGATCGACATGGCGTTCCTCAGTGGTCGGGTCCAGTAAGACTAAGCAAGCGCCGACGGGCAGGCTATCCACCAGAAGTTTCACGGATTTGTGGCGTGGCGCACCGTACCGGACCTTCGACATGCATGCAGTCAGCCTCATGACTGATGGTGGTGGGCGTATCCGGGTGGATGAAGTCAGGGCGCGGACGCGCCCGATCGTGGTCGCGCCCTCCCGCAAGCGCGGGCGCGGTCCTTGCCGCCGCGGGTGGGGGCAGTCTCGGCCATTCCTGAATCGACCCCTGCCCGGGGCGTCGGGGTCCTGCTGCCGCGGGGTGATCTGTTTTCTATCTTCGTCAAAAAATCGGATTACTCCTATCTTTGTCGTTCAATTTCACTATTTATCCATAAAACCCTTCAGTGCTTTTCTCTCCTTGCCGTAAAGGCAGGAGGAGCCATTCAAAAGACGGCTCACCAAATCCGGAGATGTCGGAAGCGCGCTTTGCAAGCAGAAGTCCTGGGCCTGCGGGAACGGGTGGGGCGGCACGCGCCGCGCCTGCGCACGCTCGCGGGTGTTCCCTTTCATTGTCCATCTGGAGGATCGGCGTTCGCGCCTGCGGCGCCGGAATATGCGCCATGAATATCACTCAACGCCTGCTCGCCACCTTGTCGCTGCTCCTGTTCGCCATGCTCGCCGTAGGGCTCGACGGCATCTGGCAATTGCGCTCGGCGCAGGAGCGGTTTTCCTATTTCAATGACAACACCCTGGCCAGCGTGCGCACGCTGAGCGACCTTCGGGACACCGTCAGCAGCATGCGGCTCGCTACCTATCTCTATCCCTTGTCGCCAACCGACGCGGGCCGCGCAGAGGCGCTCGCGGCGCTGGCGGCGGCCGACAAGAGCTTCGATGAGAAGCTCGCCTACTATCAGCGCAGCATCCTGTCCGGTGACGCCGATCGCAAACTGCTCGAGGCGGACCGTGCCGCGGCCAAACGCTACCGCGCCGAGCGCGAGCGCTTCCTGGAGCGGTTCGCTGCCGGCGATAGCGCGACTGCGCTAGGCATGCTGATGGGCGGCTCGCTGTACGACGCGGCGGTGGAGCTGCGCGCCGCCATCAACGAACACGTTGCCTACAACGCCGGCCTGGGCGAGGAGGTGGTCGCGCGCAATGGCGCTGCCTACGAGGCGGCGCTGAAGATGTTCTCGGTCATCATCGCCCTTGCCTTCGCGACCTGCGTGGCGATGGGTTATTCGCTCTATCGGCGCATCCATGGCAGCCTGGCCGAGATCGAAGAAACCCTGCGCTATGTCAGCGATTCGCTTGATCTCGACCGCCGGGCCCTGGTGCGGCACAAGGATGAGATCGGGCGTACCGCGGTGGCTTTCAACCATCTGATCGAGCGGGTCGCATCGGCGCTGCGCGCGGTGCGCATGTCGACCGACTCGGTCAGCACGGMCGCACAGCAGATTGCGGCCGGCAACGCGGATTTGTCCTCGCGCACCGAGCAACAGGCCGCTTMGCTGGAGCAGTCCGCAGCCAGCATGGAGCAGCTGACCGCGACCGTGCGACAGAACGCCGACAACGCGCGCCAGGCCAGCGGGCTGGCGGATAACGCCGCAGACGTCGCGGAGCATGGCGCCACGGCGGTGCAGCAGATGGTGGACACCATGGGTGCCATCAGCACCAGTTCCGCCCGCATTGCCGAGATCACGAACTTGATCGAAGGCATTGCCTTCCAGACCAATATCCTGGCGCTCAATGCCGCGGTGGAGGCGGCGCGTGCCGGCGAACAGGGGCGGGGCTTCGCGGTGGTGGCCGGCGAGGTGCGTAGCCTGGCCCAGCGTTCTTCGAGCGCCGCGAGGGAAATCAAGGATCTCATCGATACCTCGGTGGACACCGTGCGCAAGGGCTCGTCGCAGGCCGAGGACGCCGGCAGGACCATGACGGATCTGCGCCAGGCCGTGCGGCGCGTATCGGACATCATMAGCGAAATCGCCGCCGCTTCGCGGGAGCAGAGCACGGGTATCGAGCAGGTCAACCAGGCGGTCGGGCAGATGGACGAGGTGACGCAACAGAACGCGGCACTGGTGGAAGAGGCCGCAGCGGCCGCGCAATCGCTTGAAGAGCAGTCGCACAGGCTGCGCGATACGGTGGCGACTTTCCGGCTGTCGCCAGCGGCTGCCTAGCCGCGGCCGGCCCGTCCCGTGCATGGCCGCTGCGCGCGGCCAGATCCGCATCACAGTGCCAGCCTCGGCGCTTATAGGGGCACATTGCCTGGCGATTCCGCGCTTTGACGCGCGGATGATCGTGTTACATTGCATGTCGTAGTCTTCACAGGGCGTTCAGGGGCTATCCGACCTGGAGCGCGCGCCCATGTCGTCCGCATGGACCGCGCCGCGTTGCGCCCGAGGGCTGCTGCAAGACTTCCGTTCCCGTTCTCCCCGATCAGCGTGGTATCTCCCTGGCCCTCCCGGCGTCGCACGCCGCGGTGCGCGGGGATGCCTTGTGGTCCCCGGCATTTGCACCGTGCGGGGGCGGGCGGGCCGTCCAGTCAATGCCTTCCCGGCACCCCACGAGGAATCCACAACGCATGCATCACGCTACCCCGCTTATCAGCACGATCGTCGGCGGCCTTGTCCTGGCATTCATCCTGGGTGCGCTGGCCAACCGGCTCAGGCTGCCCCCGCTGATCGGCTACCTGTGCGCGGGCATCGTGGTAGGGCCGCATACGCCGGGCTACACCGCGGACCAGGCGCTGGCGCCGGAGTTGGCGGAACTGGGCGTGATCCTGCTGATGTTCGGCGTTGGCCTGCATTTCTCGCTCAAGGACCTGATGGCGGTGAAGAAGATCGCCATCCCGGGCGCGGTGGTGCAGATCGCCATTGCCACGGTGCTCGGCATGTGCGTGGCGTGGGGCTTCGGCTGGGAGTGGGGGCCGGGCCTGGTGTTCGGCCTCGCGCTGTCGGTGGCCAGCACGGTGGTGCTGCTCAAGGCCTTGCAGGAGCGCGACCTGGTCGAGTCGCCGCAGGGGCGCATCGCCGTTGGCTGGCTGATCGTGGAAGACCTCGCGATGGTGCTGACGCTGGTGCTGCTGCCGGCGGTCGCCGGCTTGCTCGCGCCGGCGGGGGAGGGCGCGGATGCGGCGGCCGCGCCGGGATCCGGCGAGATCCTGTTCACGGTGTTCTCCACGCTGGGCAAGGTCGCGGCCTTCGTCGCGGTGATGCTGGTGGTCGGCCGCCGCTTTATTCCGTGGATGCTGGAGCGCATCGTCTGGACCGGCAGCCGCGAATTGTTCCGGCTCGCGGTGCTGGCCACGGCGCTGGGCGTGGCGTTCGGCGCCTACTCACTGTTCGGCGTGTCGTTCGCGCTGGGCGCGTTCTTTGCCGGCATGGTGCTGGCCGAATCGGAGTTCAGCCATCGCGCGGCGGAGGAGTCCCTGCCGCTGCGCGATGCATTCGCGGTACTGTTCTTCGTGTCGGTGGGCATGCTGTTCAATCCCATGGTACTGATCACGGATCCGTGGGGCGTGCTGGCCACGCTGTTTATCATCGTGGTGGGCAAGTCGGTGGCAGCGCTGTGCATCGTGCGCGTGTTCGGGCATTCCACGCGCACCGGCATGACCATTGCGGTCAGCCTGGCCCAGATCGGCGAGTTCTCCTTCATTCTCGCCGGCCTCGGCGTCTACCTGAAGATCTTGCCGGAGCGCGGCCAGGCGCTGATCCTGGCCGGCGCGCTGCTGTCCATCGTGCTCAATCCGCTGCTGTTCCACCTGCTCGACCGCTACAACGCGAAACAGCAGAGCGAAGCCGATCCGCAGCCG
This sequence comes from Cupriavidus sp. 05T41, assembly GCF_056396525.1. Classification (NCBI taxonomy): domain Bacteria; kingdom Pseudomonadati; phylum Pseudomonadota; class Betaproteobacteria; order Burkholderiales; family Burkholderiaceae; genus Cupriavidus; species Cupriavidus sp. 05T41. Next base: position 35,951 of record NZ_JBFTLQ010000030.1, on the reverse strand, counting down.
GCCTGAGCACGTCTATGCTGCGCCGTCCTGTTCCGCGCGGGCCTGTTCCGCGGCCGCGTCGCGGCGCAGATACTCGGTGAAGGCAAGCAGGCCCTGCGTAGGGTACTTGTCCTGGTGGACCACGAGCTGCAGCGGCCTCACCACATCGGGCAGGCCTTCGCGCAGCGCTACCAGCGTGCCGCGCCGCAGTTCGTCTTCCACCACCTGCAGCGACAGGCAGCTCACGCCGTAGCCGCTCATCACGGCGCGCTTGATGGCTTCGGTATTGCCGAGTTCCAGCGCAAAGCGCAATTCGCCAAGCAGTGGCGCCAGCCGCTGCTCGATGACCTCGCGCGTGCCCGAGCCGGGTTCGCGGACTACCCAGTCGGCGTCGCGCAAGGCGGCCAGGTCGCCGGGCCTGCCGGCCAGCGGATGCGCAGGGCCTACCACCACCACCATGACATCGTCGCGCCAGTGCGCGCTGCGCAGGTCGCGTTCGTGGCAGGTGCCTTCGATCAGGCCGATATCCGCTTCGAAGTGCAGTAGCGCTTGCAGCACGTCGCGCGTATTGCCGATGCGCATGTCCAGCGTGCACGGGCCGCTCTGCGCGTGGCGAAAGCCAGCCAGCAGGGCGGGCAGGATATAGCTGCCGATGGTGTTGCTSGCGGCGATGCGCAGCTGCACGCCGGGCTGGACGGTGAAGCGCTCCAGCTCATGCGCCTGGTCGAGCAACGACAGTGCGCGCGGGAAGAACATCCGGCCGGTTTCATTGATGCTGAGCCGGCGCGCGACGCGATCGAAGAGCGCGCCGCCCAGCGCGGTTTCCAGGTCCGCCAGCGCGGCGCTCACGGCCGACTGGGACATGGCCAGTGCTTCCGCCGCCGCCACCGTGCTGCCGTGCTGCGCTACGGCGACAAAGACGGAAAGCTGGCGCAGGGTGAGGCGGAGCGGGCGCTGGTTCATATCTGAAATTCAGGTAAGGTAAAACGATATTACCTGTTTTACAGGTTTAGGGCGGCTCAGTACTCTGAGGTCATCTTCCAATACGTCCCGAAGCCGCMTTGCTGCAGGGATAAATAGCGAGCCTGCCATGTCTTCCGCACCCTCGACCGTAGCTGCCAATCTCGGCGCCGAGCCGCCTTCATGGGCTGCCAGGTTACTGACACTGCTCCCGCTAGGCTTCATTGCCTGGCTGGCGATGGTCTTCTCGGCGCATCCCGCGGTCTCGCACMTGGGCATGAGCGCGCTGACGCTGGCGATGTTTGCCGGCATGATCGCGGGCAATACCTTGCCGCAGCGCTGGCTGACGCCGCTGGCGCCCGGCATGCAGCTGGCCCGCCAGCAGTTGCTGCGCCTCGGCGTGGCGCTGTACGGGCTGCGGCTGACTTTCGGCGCCATCGTCGATCTGGGCGCGGCCGGCGTGCTGGTGCCGCTGGCCATGCTCGTGGCGACGCTGCTGGTCGGCGTCTGGATCGGCACTTCCCTGCTGGGCCTGAGCCGGCGCGAGGCGATCCTGGTGAGCGCGGGCAGTGCGGTATGCGGCGCTGCCGCGGCCATCGCGGTGGCTTCCGTGGTGCGCACCGATGACCGGCAGACCGCGGTGGCAGTCGCCACCGTCGTACTGTTCGGCACGGCCGGCATGCTGCTCTATCCCTATCTGTTCGAACTGGCCACGCAGCACTGGCACTGGGCCATCAGCGAGCGCACGTTCGGCATCTACACGGGGGCAACGCTGCACGAGGTGGCGCAGGTCATCGCATCGGGCAAGATGGTCAGCGACGCCACCGCGGACGCCGCGGTGGTGGCGAAGATGGTGCGGGTGCTGGCGCTCGGGCCGTTGCTGCTGGTGCTGGCATTGTGGCCGAAGGCGCATGCCGAAGGCGCAGACGAGGCCGCGCACGGTGCACGCCCCTGGCGCGCGATCCTGAAGGCCGTGCCGTGGTTCGCAGTCGGGTTTGTGGCGGTCATGGCCGTGCATTCCGCCGGCATGGTGCCGCAGGACTGGAAGCCCGCGCTGCTGGCCTTCGACAACTGGCTGCTTGCCTGCGCGATGCTGGCGATCGGACTGCACACGCGCATCGGAACCTTGCTGCGCGCAGGACGCAAGCCGCTGGCGCTKGCTGGCGCACTGTTCGTGTTCCTGGTGTTGGGCGGTGCGCTACTTTGCGGCGCKGTGGCCTGAGCGGATGGAATGCTGCTGGTGCGGCCGACGGGGGTCGAACCCGTAAGCCCGGAAGGGCGGCAGATTTTAAGTCTGCTGAGTCTACCAATTTCTCCACGGCCGCACGGCAAGCCCGGTATTGTGTTMGGTTGGGCGCGGTGATGCAAGCTCCGCGCTACGCAACCGCAAGCCGGGGCGGCCATGTGTATATGTGGCGCTTGTTACGCCTCGTAACAATGTAGAACCCCCGGTTTCACCTGGAATTCGGGTAGCCCCTACAATACGGCTTATCKAATAACGACTTGCAAGAGGCAAGGATCATGAAACGTTGGCTGCTCGCAGGACTTGCATTGCTGGGGGTGATGGCATCGGGTGCGGCAATGGCGCATGTCAGCGTCGGCGTGGCGGTCGGTGTTCCCGGCGTGGTGGTTGGCGGCCCGGCGTACTATCCGCCGCCCGCGTACATTGCAGCACCTCCGGTGATGGTAGCTCCCGCGCCGGTCTACTATGGTCCGCCGCCGGTCGTGGTGCGTCCGGCCCCGGTCTACTACGGCCCCGGCTATTACGGCCCGCGCTACTATGGTCGCGGCTATTACGGTCGCGGCTACTACGGTCGCGGCGACTATGGCCCGCCGGGACACTGGCGCCACGAGCATCGCCACTGGCGATAAGCATGAACGATCTGTCTTGCGCGGATCGTAAAAAAGGGCCCCGCGGGGCCCTTTGATTTTTCCGGCGCATCCCGGAAAAGCACTGCCGACGCGGCAAAACGCTGGTGGTTCCCGCGCTGGTAGTGGGGTCAAATTATTTGAATAGTTTCATCAAACGGTTGGCTGGATCTTTATTAGGGTTTTCACCTACACTGCCTGTGTTGCACTGCGATGAAATGATTCCGCAAAGTTGTTCTCGTCCAGTGCCGCTCCAGCACACTACTACCCAAAAGGATCCGACCATGAAGATCAAGAACAGCCTGGTGGCGATCGTAGCACTGACCGCGCTTTCCGCACTCTCCGCTTCCGCATTCGCCGCTGGCATCGCCAAGGCCGACCCCTACACCGACGGCGCCAAGATGGGCAAGGTTGACCCGTTCACCGATGGCGCCAAGATGGGCAAGGTTGACCCGTTCACCGATGGCGCCAAGATGGGCAAGGTTGACCCGTACACCGACGGCGCCAAGGTTGGCGATCGCCGCGACCAGTTCACCGACGGAGCCTGACAAGCTCTGGCAGCGTTGCGCACGGCAGCGCTGCAGTCAGCAAAAGGCCCGCCTCGCGCGGGCTTTTTGCTTTCCTGGGTTCATGGCGGCCACAGGCAGTGTGCCGTGGTCATGCCAATGTCCGGGGCGCTATACTTCCGGCTCATTGAACTGAATTACCGAACCGATTTCGAGGAGAGWGGTATGCAGCAAAAAACCGTGCTGACGGCAGACGATGTGAAAAAGGTGCTGGCCGCAGCAGAGGTCGARGCCAAGAATCACCACTGGGCGGTGTCGATCGCCATCGTGGATGATGGTGGCCACCTGCTGGCCCTGCTGCGCCTGGACGGCGCCGCGCCGATCTCGAGCTACCTCGCCACCGAGAAGGCGCGCACGGCGTCGCTGGGCCGCCGCGAGTCGAAGGTCTACGAAGACATGATCAACAACGGCCGTCACTCGTTCATGACCGCGCCGATGCTGCAAGGCATGCTCGAAGGTGGCGTGCMCATCATCGTCAATGAGCAGGTGGTGGGCGCCGTCGGCGTGTCGGGCGTGAAGTCGACCGAAGACGCGCAGATCGCGCGCACCGGCATCGCCGCCCTGGTGGGCGTCTGAGGCTTGCCCCCAAGGCTGTAGAAGCACCTGCCGGCGGGGAGCCCCGCTCACTGCCGGCGGCACTGGCGCCAACCGCGCCGGATCGCTGTCTTGCCTGCCGTGCCGCGGCCGTTGCCGGCCGTGCGMACTGCCTGCGGGTTCCCGCGGGCGTTTCTCCCGACGCAGTCCCTTCCTTCCCTTCCTTGTGGCATGCGCTGCCGCGGCGACCGCGCGGCAGGGGGACTTACTTCGTCAGGATCAGCTTGCCGTAGCGCGTGATGCGCAGCGTGTAGACCTCGCCGTTGTGCAGGATCGGCAGCAGGTTATTGCCGCGCATCAGCGTTTCCAGCGGCACCGCATCGCTCGCCGGCGCGGCGGGCAGGCTGTCGCGCACAAGGGCTTCGAGGCGCGCGGGCAGGGCGGCCACGGMGGACTTCATCGATTCGATTGCCGCGCTGGCCGTGGTCTCGCGCCGCGCTTGCGCGGGCTTGCCAGGGGCGACCTCGATCCGGCGCAGGGACAGGCGGCGACKGGTGACTGCGGGTTGCGACAGCGGCAGGGTCAGAGTKCTCATCGGTAGGCTCCGGTCCGGTGGTCTGTGGTGGCGAAGCGGGCTGCGCGCCATCACGACCGGGTTCAAGTTGGTCTAATCTTAAATGAGAACCGTTATCATTACAATAGCGTTTTTCAATGGCCCGATGCAAAAACCTGGCGCTGTCTGCGGCGTGCGACAAGGCCCTGCAAGAGAGCAGGGGAGAGGGCGACGAAAGGCATCACGCCAAATAAAAAAGGGCACTCCGTGGAGTGCCCTTTTCGCTGCTTGCTTCAACCGGCTCAGTGCTTGGGCTCGGTGATGAAGCCAATCTTGCCCAGCCCGCCGTGCTGCGCGGCAGCCATGACTTCRGCCACGCGYTCGTAGCGGACSTCGCGGTCSGCGCGCAGGTGCAGTTCAGGCTGCGRCTGCTGCTGGGCCGCCTCCGAGATGTTGGCGTCGAGCGCTGCCTCGTCCACCTCGACCTGGTTCCAGAACACCTTGCCGGCCGCATCGATCGACAGGTTGATGCTCTGCGGCTTGGGATCGTTGGGCGTGTTGGTTGCGCGCGGCAGGTCGATCTTGACCGCGTGGTTGATMACGGGAATGGTGATGATGAAGATGATCAGCAACACCAGCATGACGTCGACCAGCGGCGTCATGTTGATCTCGCTCATCACCTCGTCATCGTCTCCGTCGAGGGTACCGAATGCCATGATGACTTCCTTCTTGCCTTGCTGCGGCCTTACTGGTTCTTGACGGCGAGGCGCATGCCGGCATCGTCGGTGGCGCCACGGGAATTGCTCGGGCGCACGCGGGCGCCGGTCACGAAGTATGCGTGCAGGTCGTGGGCAAAGCGATTCAGCTTGGAGATCACGCCCTTGTTGCCGCKGCTCAGCGCGTTATAGCCCAGCACTGCCGGGATCGCCACGGCCAGGCCGAACGCGGTCATGATCAGCGATTCGCCCACCGGGCCGGCCACCTTGTCGATGGTCGGCACGCCGGAGGCGCCGATATTGATCAGTGCATGGTAGATGCCCCAGACGGTGCCGAACAGGCCGACGAACGGCGCGGTCGAGCCGACCGATGCCAGCACTGCCAGGCCGGACTGCATGCGCGCGACGGCGTCGTCGATGGCGCTCTTGAGCGAGCGGGTCAGCCAGTCGGAAATGTCCATCACGTCATGCAGCTGGGGCTGGCTGGCGCGGTGGTGCTGGGTGGCTTCCTTGCCGGTCACGGCGAGCGTGCGGAACGGGTTGGCATCGTTGCCGCCGAGCGTCTCGAGGGCATGGTCGAAATCGTCGGAATGCCAGAAGCGCTTCTCCGCGCCGTGGGCCATCTTCTTCAGGCGGACAAGATCCCATGCCTTGGTGAGGATGACGATCCACGAAGCCAGCGACATGATGAGCAGAATGATGGCGGTGGCGCGCATGACGAAATCGCCTTGCGTCCAGAGATGCGAAAGTCCTAGGTCCTGCATGATGGTTCCTGGTGAGGTCGGTATTGAAATCAGTTGAGTTCGAAKCCGATCGGCTGCTGGGCGGTGACCGCCACGGCGCGACCGTTATCCATGTATGGCTTGCAGCGCATGCGCTGGACCGCATCCACGGCGGCCTGGTCCAGGCGTGAGGACCCGCTCGAGCTGACGATCGCGGTCTTTACCACCTTGCYGCTCTCATCCGTGGTCAGGCGGACAACGGCCTTGCCGGTTTCGCCCATGCGACGCGATTGCGACGGATAAGCCGGTTGCGGCGGCGTGCACTGGATTTCACCGATGCCGACGGCGCGCGGCGCGGACGACACGGGAGCGGCCGGCTCAGGCGCAGGTGCCGGCGGCGCAGGCGGCGCGGGCGGTGCCGGCGGCGCTTCCACGGCGTTTGGCGTGGGCGGCAGCGACGGTACCGGCAGCGGCGTGGGCCTGGGCTGCGGCGGCGTGGGCTTGGGCGTAGTGACCTTGACCTGCTTGGGCGGGGTTTCCGGCTTTGGCTTGGGCGTCTCGACCGCAGGCTTCTGCGGTGGTTCGAGCGGGATGATGCGGGCKACGATTTCGGGGGAGATCACGGCTTCCGTGATCTTGCGCCCCAGCCCGCTCTGGATCAGGTAAAGCAGGCCGACGTGGAACAACAGGACGGCTAGCGTGATCTTGAGAAAACGTTGATCGAACATGTGAAAACAGCAGATGTCGGCGGTCTGGCGCGGCGCCGGCTTTATTAGCGATAGGGCCTATTTGCGATAGAACAGGATCAGCGAGATGCCACAACCGACCAGCAAGCTAAGCAGCAATTCCATGATAAACGCTCCTTCAACAGGGTATGCCGGTGGGAGCGCCGCTCTAGGGGCAGCGTGTCAGGCCATCAGTATAAACGATAATGATTCTTATTTGTTGGCATTCTGCGCAATGCGGCCTTTCGTGGAGGCGAGATCATTTCGTGCTCGCCCTCCGCGGTCTTGCGGCGGCCGGCTTCTTTCGTTCGCGCAGCCGTCTTTATACGCCGATTTTGCTTTTGCTTTCCACTCCCGCAACCGATGGCCAGGCAAAATTCGCGGCCCTTACGGCACAGGGTTGCCGGCAATGCCCGATCTGCCACAAAGCGCGCTAGCATAGGAAAAAAGAAGAGCAATTCGTCGCGCCCCGACGGCGCTCCCCGTGCGAGAGGATCAGGCCATGGACTTCACCCGTTTCGCCGATGATGACCGCTCGACGCTCCTGCGTGCCGCTGCCGGCTCGCCGTGCACTTCCGCGCTCGACTGGATGTGCGCCCAGTTCGCCCTGCGCGTGGTGTGCGCGCTGGGGCCGCGTTTCAACCTGCGCAGCAATATCAACGACATCCTGACMGTCAGCGCACAGGACATGGTGTGGCCCTACGGCGTGGTGTTGCGCGTGCAGCGCTTCCTGGCCGCGCGCTGCGCCGACATGCCCGCCTGGAAGGGCGCCGCGCGCCTGACGCCGGAGGAATTCCTGGAGCGGCACGGCCAATGGAACAGCGCCTTCGACGAGAGCGCGCTGTTCTACTACCTCGACGAATACGTCAAGCACCACGCCAAGGACATGTTMGCCGTGTTCGACGTCTCCGCGGCCGCGCTGGCTACGCGCCTGGACGGCGAGCGTGTGCTGCTGGTGCGCAATATCGACATGCTCAGCCACGTGCTGGACTTGCCGGAGCATGAGCGCAAGCTGCTCTTGTACGCCGCGCTGGCCAAGTACAAGCGCGACCTGCGCGCCGTGATGGTGGACTGCAAGGTGGCGCATAGCCAGGAGGCCTTCCAGATCCTGGCCGGGCTGACCGGCGCCAGCCCGGCAGCGGTGGCCGCCTCGCTGCGGCCCGGCTCGCGCCTGGAGACGCTCAACCTGATCGAGCAGCCGCTGCCCGAGAACAGCGTGACCGACCTCGGCGACCTGATGCGCCTGTCCGACCGCCTGCTGCACGTGCTGCTGGGCAACTACGCCAACGAGGCGGAGATGATGGCTGTGTTCACGCGGCCTGCCGCGGCGCCCACGCTGGGCACCGGCGACTATCCGCACGTCGAGACCGATGCGCGCTATCTCTCGGCGCTGCTGTCCAACGCCACCAGCCAGCACGCCTGCGGGGTCAACGTGCTGATCTACGGCCCGCCCGGCACCGGCAAGACCGAGTTCGCCAGGCTATTGGCGCGCGAAGCAGGCTGCGAGCTGTACGAAGTGGATTGCCTCKACCGCGACGGCAACAGCCTCTCGGGCAAGGACCGCTATCGCTCGCTGCAGGTGTCGCAGGCCTTCCTGCGCGGCCGCCCGCGCACGGCGCTGCTGTTCGACGAGGTGGAGGACGTGTTTCCCGGCAGCGCGCGCGAGCTKACCAGCCTGTTCGGGCAGGAAGATCCACGCGGCTCGGTGAACGGCAAGGCGTGGGTCAACCAGACGCTGGAGCAGAATCCGGTGCCGGTGATCTGGATATCCAACTCGATACGGCAGATCGACCCGGCCTACCTGCGCCGCTTCCAGTTCCACCTGGAGCTGAAGATCCCGCCGCCACTGGTGCGCGAGAACATCATCCGCAAGCACCTCGGCGCGCTCGACGTGAGCGATGCCTTTATCGCCTCTCTGGCCGCGCGCAAGACGCTGACCCCGGCACAGGTGCAATCGGCTGCGCGCTTCGTGCAGCTTGCCCGGCCGGGCGTGGCCGAGCCGGTGGAGGCGCTCATCCTGCGCCAGCTCGACCATGCCGACCGTGCCATGGGCCTGCGCCCGGAGGCGGAGGTGCGTCCGGTGGTCACGCACTATCGCCTCGACTATCTCAACCTCGAGACGCGCTACGAGGTGGGGAAGATCGTGCAGGCGCTCAAGGCGCGCCAGCGCGGCACGTTGTGCTTCTACGGGCCGCCCGGCACCGGCAAGACGGCGCTGGCGGAGCATATCGCTACGGCGCTGGAGCAGCCGCTGATGATCCGCCGCGCCTCTGACCTGATGAGCAAATACGTGGGCGAGACCGAGCAGCAGATCGCCGCCATGTTCGCGCGTGCCGAGGAAGACGGCGCGGTGCTGCTGCTCGACGAAGCCKACAGCTTCATGCAGAGCCGCCAKAACGCCGTGCGCAACTACGAKGTCTCCGAAGTCAATGAGATGCTGCAGGGCATGGAGCGCTTCAACGGCATCTTCGTCTGCACCACCAACCTGTTCGAGCGCATCGACGAAGCCGCGCTGCGGCGTTTCTCGTTCAAGATCCGCTTCCTGCCACTCAAGCCGGATCAGCGCGCGGCGATGTTCGTGGAGGAAGCGCTGGACGGCKATGCCGAACGGCTTGACAGCACCATGCGCGAGGAACTGGCCCGCATGGATTGCCTGACGCCGGGCGACTTCGCCACCGTCAAGCGGCAATGCGGCTTGCTGGGCGAGTCGCTGACGCCAGACGAATTCCTGGCGCAACTGCGCCAGGAACATGCGGTCAAGCCCGACGTGCGGCAGCGGCGGCCGCTGGGCTTTCTCCAGTAGCGGGGCGGGCAGGAGGACGGCGAGTCGGCTCAGCCGAGCGCGGGCGCGGGCTCGATCGCCACCATCTCGGTGCGTGCCTCCACATGCAGCAGCGCGGCGGCCATGTCGCGCAGATGCGCCGCGTCCCTGGTCGTGACGTAACGGTCGCGGGGCGCCGCCCCGGGCCCGGCGGCCAGGCCGTGCTCGGCCAGCTTGCGCTGMAGCTGCCGCGCAATGGCGCTGCCGGTATCGACCAGCGCCAGCCGTTCGCCGACCATGCCGCGCACGGTGTCGGAAAGGAAGGGGTAGTGCGTGCAGCCGAGCACCAGCGTGTCGGCGCCGGCGTCCAGCATCGGCGCCAGATACGCGTCGAGCTTTTCGCGCACGGCCGGTCCGGAGATATCGCCTTGCTCGATCAACGACACCAGTCCGGCACCGGCCTGGCAGACGAAGCGGCTCTCGCCTTCGAGCGAGGCCAGCAGCCGCGCGAACTTCGCGCTCTTCAGGGTGTTGCCGGTGGCCAGCACGCCAACCACCTTGCTGCGGCTCGCGGCGGCTGCCGGCTTGAGGCCGGGCTCGACGCCGATGATGGGCAGCGCCAGCCGTTCGCGCAGCGTGTGCACCGCATGCATGGTCGCTGTGTTGCAGGCGATCACGAGCGCCTTGCAGCCCTGCGCCACCAGCCACTCGCAGGCCTGCAGCGTGCGCTCCTCGACAAAGCGCTCGGGCTTCTCGCCATAGGGGTTGTACCTTGAGTCGGCCAGGTATAGCAGCGACTCGTGCGGCAGCAGGGCGCGGACCTCGCGCAAGACCGACAGGCCGCCAAGCCCGGAATCGAAGATGCCGATGGGTGCGTTGTTCACGAGTGCGTGGGGCATAGTGGAAAACAGGGGAGGCCGGCAAGCAAAAAGCCGGGTCGAGCGACCCGGCTTTGCGTCGACAGCGAGGCTGTCATCGAGCAGCCGACTTACAGCGCGGCGACCGGGATCTTGGCAATCTTGGCCTGCCATTCGGCGGGGCCGGTCTTGTGCACCGAGGTGCCTTCGCTGTCCACGGCCACCGTCACGGGCATGTCCTTGACGTCGAACTCGTAGATCGCTTCCATGCCGAGGTCCTCGAAGCCGACAACCTTCGCATGGCGGATTGCCTTGGCCACCAGGTAAGCCGCGCCGCCGACCGCCATCAGGTAGGCCGACTTGTGCTTCTTGATCGCCTCGATCGCCACCGGGCCGCGCTCGGCCTTGCCGATCATCGAGATCAGGCCGGTCTCGGCCAGCATCATCTCGGTGAACTTGTCCATGCGCGTGGCGGTGGTCGGGCCGGCCGGCCCCACGGCTTCATCGCGCACCGGATCCACCGGGMCGACGTAGTAGATCACGCGGTTGGTGAAATCKACCGGCAGCTTCTCGCCCTTGGCCAGCATGTCGGCGATGCGCTTGTGCGCGGCGTCGCGGCCGGTCAGCATCTTGCCGTTGAGCAGCAGGGTCTGGCCCGGCTTCCACGAAGCGACTTCCTCGGGCGTGAGAGTGTTCAGGTCGACGCGCTTGGAGGTCTCGGTGTTCGGTGCCCACTCCACCTTCGGCCAGGCCGACAGGTCAGGCGCCTCGAGCTTGGCCGGGCCGCTGCCGTCCAGCGTGAAGTGCACGTGGCGGGTGGCCGCGCAGTTCGGGATCATCGCCACCGGCTTGGAAGCCGCGTGGGTCGGGTAGCCCATGATCTTGACGTCCAGCACGGTCGCCAGGCCGCCCAGGCCCTGCGCGCCGATGCCCAGCGCGTTGACCTTCTCGTACAGTTCGACGCGCATTTCCTCGATCCAGTCCTGCGGGCCGCGGGCGATGATGTCCTGGATGTCGATCGGATCCATCAGCGATTCCTTGGCCATKACCATGGCCTTCTCGGCGGTGCCGCCGATGCCGATGCCCAGCATGCCGGGCGGGCACCAGCCGGCGCCCATGGTCGGCACGGTCTTGAGCACCCAGTCGACGATCGAGTCGGACGGGTTGAGCATGACGAACTTCGACTTGTTCTCCGAGCCGCCGCCCTTGGCCGCGAMCTGGATGTCCACCGTGTTGCCCGGCACCACTTCATAGTGGATCACGGCCGGTGTGTTGTCCTTGGTGTTCTTGCGGCMACCTTCGGGCGGGCTGACGATGGAGGCGCGCAGCACGTTGTCCGGATGGGTGTAGCCGCGGCGCACGCCCTCGTTGATCATGTCCGACAGCCCMATGGTGGCGCCATCCCAGCGCACGTCCATGCCCACCTTGACGAAGATCGTGACGATGCCGGTGTCCTGGCAGATCGGRCGCTTGCCYTCSGCGCACATGCGGCTGTTGGTCAGGATCTGCGCGATCGCATCCTTGGCGGCCGGACTTTGTTCCAGCTCGTAGGCTCGGCCCAGGCTGGTGATGTAGTCCATCGGATGGTAGTAGCTGATGTACTGCAGGGAGTCGGCGACGCTCTGGATGAGGTCTTCTTGCTTGATGACAGTCATTTTTATGGGGGGACAGTCGAGGGGAAATTCAACCCGGGATGATACACCGCGGCGGKGGCGGGCGCCGGCCTGCATGCGCGTGTCGACATTGCGGAAAGTGACTCGGGGGGCGTGGCGTGCGGCGTACCCGACACCCGTGCCGCGGGCAAAAAAAACCGCAGCCGGGGCTGCGGTTTCATGGCCGGCAGTGCGCGGCACGCCAGGCTCAGTGTGCCTTCTCGTGCCCGCCCGCGGGCGGGGCATGCGACACCAGCTTGTCCACGAAAGCCATTGCCACTGCCGACAGCAGGAAAKAGAGGTGGATGATCACCTGCCACATGATGGTGTTCGGGGCACGCTGGTCGGCGTCGATGAAGGTCTTGAGCAGGTGGATCGAGGAGATGCTGATCAGCGCCATCGACAGCTTGACCTTGAGCACGCCGGCGTTGACATGGTCGAGCCATTCCGGCTCGTCCGGGTGGTTGTCCAGCCCCAGGCGGGAGACGAACGTCTCGTAGCCTCCGACGATCACCATGATCAGCAGGTTGGAGATCATSACTACGTCGATCAGGCCCAGCACGACCAGCATGAACTTGGTCTCGTCATACTCGGTCGCGTGCGCCACCAGGTGCCAGACCTCGACGCCGAAGTGATAGACGTAGACCGCCTGCGCGACGATCAGGCCGAGATAGAGCGGCAGTTGCAGCCAGCGCGAAGAGAAGATCAGGCTGGCAAGCGGGTTGAGCCGCCTGGGCTGGTTCGACATGGGATTCGATGCCATGGGTATTGAAAGCTGGTCGTAAGGGAGAGGCCGCGATTGTACATTGCGCAGATTTCGCAAATCCCGCAAATACCGCGAATCGCGCAAATCCMGTACATCCAGCACATCCGGCATTTCGACCCGCTCAGCCTGCCCGATCCCGGCCAGTGCCGCCCGCTGCGTTCCTGTCGTCCCGCCACGCCCGGCTGGCGAGCGGCCCCGGCCAGCTTGCCAGCGCGATGCCGGCCAGCACGCAGGCCAGCGCCACGCCATGCGCCCAGCCCGGCTGCTCGCCCAGGAAGACGATCCCGTAGGTGGCCGCCGCAACCGGCAGCACTGCGGTGAACACACCGGCCAGTTGCGCCGGCACATGGCGCACGCCCTTCATCCACAGCCAGAACGAGAAGATGCTGGCCGACAGCGCGTACCACAGCAGCATCAGCCAGATGCCGGCGGGGACGGAGGTCATGTCGAACGTCAGCAGCGGCACGAGGCCCAGCGGCAACATCAACAGCCCGCCGATCAGGTGCGTGTACGCGCAGATCTCGATGGCGGCAAGCGTTTGCGCCAGGCGCCGCGACAGGATCACGTAGATCGACTCGCAGATCACCGCGCCCATGATCATCAGGTTGCCGAGCAGCGCATGCCCGCCGCTGTTCACGCCGCCGCCACCGCCATGTTCCGGTCCGCGCGCCACGTTCAGCACCACGATGCCGGCCACCGCCAGCAAGACCGAGAAGACCGTGCGGCGCGACAGGCGTTCACGCAAGATCAGCCAGGACAACAGGGCGACCGTGGCCGGGATGGTGCTGGTGATCACGCCCGCGGCCATGGCGCTGGTCAGGCGCACGCCGCCCAGCATCAGCAGCGTGAACAGGAAGGTGCCGAAGAACGCCTGCAGGAACAGGTTGGTCCACTCGCCGCGCGACACGGCTCGCATGCGCGCGGGCCGGTACCAGGGCGCCAGGCATGCGATGGCGATGGCAAAGCGCAGCAGCGCGAACAGCAKGATCGGCACATAGGCCACGATGGCCTTGCCCAGTCCGACATTGCTGCCGACGAGGGCCATCGCGGCGATCAGGAGGAGGGAGTGGATAGGCAAGGCGGCGTGGCGTGCGCGTGCTGCGTGCGGCGCACGGAAACCCGGCGAATGCCGCAGCGCCATGTTGGGAATAGGGCTCGCGGCATTATAGCTGTGCTAGCCTAATGGAGAAGGCTGCACATCGCCACGCGGACGGCTTCGTGGAGGGCGTGCCTGGCTGGCGGCGCCCGTGTGCATGCTGCGTTGCAGCAGGGCAGGGCCGATTTCGGGCGGGTTTGCCGCTGCCAGGCACCACGTCAGGATTCAGTAAGCCGTCGGGCGTAAGTTTGCAGCCAAGCAGCMACGCCAAATCAGGAGACAAATAAATGTCCGCCATCGAATCGGTGATGCAGGAGCATCGCGTTTTCAATCCCCCGGAGTCATTMGCAAAGCAGGCCGCAATCCCCAGCATGGAGGCCTACCAGGCACTATGCGACGAGGCCGGGCGCGACTACGAAGGCTTCTGGGCACGCCATGCGCGCGAGCAGCTGCACTGGAGCAAGCCTTTCACCAAGGTGCTCGACGAAAGCAATGCACCGTTCTACAAGTGGTTCGAGGACGGTGAGATCAATGCCTCCTACAACTGCCTGGACCGCAACCTGGACAACGGCAACGCCGACAAGGTGGCGATCGTCTTCGAGGCCGACGACGGTGGCGTCACCAGGGTCACCTACCGGCAGCTGCACGCCAAGGTCTGCCAGTTCGCCAACGGCCTCAAGGGGCTCGGCATCAAGAAGGGCGACCGCGTCGTCATCTACATGCCGATGTCGGTCGAAGGCGTGGTGGCCATGCAGGCCTGCGCGCGCATCGGCGCTACGCACTCGGTGGTGTTCGGCGGCTTTTCCGCCAAGTCGCTCCAGGAGCGCCTGGTCGACGTGGGCGCGGTCGCGCTGATCACCGCCGACGAGCAGATGCGCGGCGGCAAKGCGCTGCCGCTCAAGGCCATTGCCGACGAAGCGCTGGCGCTCGGTGGCTGCGAGGCAGTGAAGAACGTGGTGGTGTATCGCCGCACCGGCGGCAAGGTCGCCTGGACCGAAGGCCGCGACCGCTCGATGGAAGACGTCGCCAAGGGCCAGCCGGAAACCTGCGAGGCGGAGCCGGTCAGCGCCGAGCACCCGCTSTTCGTGCTCTACACCTCCGGCTCCACCGGCAAGCCCAAGGGCGTGCAGCACAGCACCGGCGGCTACCTGCTGTGGGCGCTGATGACGATGAAGTGGAGCTTCGACGTCAAGCCCGACGATCTCTTCTGGTGCACCGCCGACATCGGCTGGGTCACCGGCCACACGTATATCGCCTATGGCCCGCTGGCCGCCGGCGCTACCCAGGTAGTGTTCGAAGGCGTGCCCACGTATCCCGACGCCGGCCGCTTCTGGGACATGATCGCGCGCCACAAGGTCAGCATCTTCTACACCGCGCCGACCGCGATCCGCTCGCTGATCAAGGCCGCCGACGCCGACGAGAAGATCCATCCCAAGCAATACGATCTGTCCAGCCTGCGCCTGCTGGGCACGGTGGGCGAGCCCATCAATCCCGAAGCCTGGATGTGGTACTACCGCAATATCGGCGGCGAGCGCTGCCCGGTCGTGGATACCTTCTGGCAGACCGAGACCGGCGGCCACATGATCACGCCGCTGCCGGGTGCGACGCCGCTGGTGCCGGGTTCCTGCACCTTGCCGCTGCCGGGCATCATGGCTGCCGTCGTCGATGAAACCGGGCAGGACGTGCCCAACGGCAGCGGCGGCATCCTGGTGGTCAAGCGCCCGTGGCCGTCGATGATCCGCACCATCTGGGGCGATCCGGAACGCTTCAAGAAAAGCTACTTCCCCGAAGAACTCGGCGGCAAGCTCTACCTGGCCGGCGACGGCGCGATCCGCGACAAGGAGACCGGCTATTTCACCATCATGGGCCGCATCGACGACGTGCTCAACGTCTCGGGCCATCGCATGGGCACCATGGAAATCGAGTCGGCGCTGGTGGCCAACCCGATCGTGGCCGAAGCCGCCGTKGTGGGCCGCCCGGACGACATGACCGGC
This sequence comes from Cupriavidus sp. 05T41, assembly GCF_056396525.1. Classification (NCBI taxonomy): domain Bacteria; kingdom Pseudomonadati; phylum Pseudomonadota; class Betaproteobacteria; order Burkholderiales; family Burkholderiaceae; genus Cupriavidus; species Cupriavidus sp. 05T41. Next base: position 20,201 of record NZ_JBFTLQ010000030.1, on the reverse strand, counting down.
GAGGCCATCTGCGCGTTCGTGGTGCTCAAGCGCTCGCGCCCCAACGAGGAAGAGGCCAAGCAGATCGCTGCCGAGCTGCGCAACTGGGTGGGCAAGGAAATCGGCCCGATCGCCAAGCCCAAGGACATCCGCTTCGGCGACAACCTGCCCAAGACCCGCTCCGGCAAGATCATGCGGCGCCTGCTGCGCTCGCTGGCCAAGAACGAGGAAATCACGCAGGATACCTCCACGCTGGAAAATCCCGCGATCCTGGACCAGCTCAAGCAGGGCCAGTAGCAATAGCAATAGCAATAGCGGAATTACGCGCCGGCCCGCCGGCACGCCCCGTGCGTGCCGGCGGGTCTTTTCTGCTTCGGCAGCGCAGGTCCAACCACGCTCCCCATGCCCGACGAACAGTCGCGTTTTCGCCGTCGGCTGCTGCTGTACTACGCCTTGTTCACCATCGGCCTGTTTGCCTTCATCGGCATGATGGGCCTGCTGGAGCGCTCCAGTGGCGATGCGCTCTGGCTCGGCTACGTCTTTCTCTTCGTCACGATCGCCATCTATGCATGCATCGGGCTKATCTGCCGCACCTCGGACCTCAATGAATACTATGTAGCCGGCCGCCGGGTACCCGCCATGTTCAACGGCATGGCGATCGCCGCCGACTGGATGAGCGCCGCGTCGTTCATCGGCCTGGCCGGCATCCTGTTCGCGTCGGGCTACGACGGGCTGGCCTATGTGATGGGCTGGACCGGCGGCTATTGCCTGGTGGCCTTCCTGCTCGCGCCGTATCTGCGCAAGTACGGCGGCTACACCATCCCGGATTTCCTCGCGGCGCGCTATGGCAACGGCAAGCCAGGCGGCAACATGCMGGTGCGCGCCATCGCCGTGCTGGCCGCGTCGCTCTGCTCCTTCGTCTACCTGGTGGCGCAGATCCAGGGGGTAGGGCTGATCGTCACGCGCTTTATCGGCGTGGAGTTCGCCGTCGGCGTGTTCTTCGGCCTGGCCGGCATCCTGGTCTGCTCCTTCCTCGGCGGCATGCGCGCGGTGACGTGGACCCAGGTGGCGCAGTACATCATGCTGATCGTGGCCTTCCTGGTCACGGTATCGATGATCGCGTGGAAACATCATCACGATGCGCTGCCGCAGCTCAGCTACGGCACGCTGTTGTCGCAGCTCGATGCGCGCGAGCGCAGCCTCGAACGCGATCCTGCCGAGCGGGCCGTGCGTGAGTTCTACCGCCAGCAGGCGATCCGGCTGCAGGAACGCATTGCCAGGCTGCCGCGGTCATTCGCCGAGGAGCGCGATGCGCTGTCCGCGCGCATGCAGGATCTGCGCTTGCGCAATGCGCCGCTGCGCGAGATCAAGGCCGTCGAGCGCGAGCGGGTGGAGTTTCCGCGCGACGCGGCGGCGGCCCAGCGGCAATGGAGCCAGCAGCGCGAAGAAGCGCTCGCGCGCAGCCAGCCTTCCACGCCTTCCACCGAGCCCTATCCCTCCGCCTCGGRAGCGGAGCGCAAGACCAAGCGCCTGAACTTCGTGCTGCTGGTGTTCTGCCTGATGCTCGGCACCGCCAGCCTGCCACACATMCTCACGCGGCTCTACACCACGCCGTCGGTCAAGGAAACGCGCAACTCGGTAGCCTGGGCCGTGTTCTGCATCGCATTGCTCTACGTCTCGGCGCCCACGCTGGCCGCACTTGTGAAGTACGAATTCTTCCAGCACCTGGTCGGCACGCCCTACGCCGAACTGCCCCAGTGGGTAGTGCAGTGGCGCAAGGTCGATCCGCCCGTGTTCGGCATCAGTGACGTCAACGGCGACGGCATCGTGCAATGGGCCGAGATCCTGATCCAGCCCGACATGATCGTGCTTGCGGCCCCCGAGATCGCCGGCTTGCCCTACGTGATCTCCGGGCTGGTCGCGGCCGGCGCGCTGGCGGCCGCGCTGTCCACCGCCGACGGCCTGCTGCTCACCATTGCCAACGCGCTGTCGCACGACGTCTTCTATCACATGGTCGACCGCGGCGCGAGCCACCAGCGGCGCGTCACCACCGCCAAGATCGTCCTGCTCGGCGTAGCGCTGTTTGCCTCMTACGTCACGTCGCTGCGTCCGGGCAATATCCTCTTCCTGGTCGGCGCGGCGTTTTCGCTGGCTGCCTCCAGCTTCTTCCCGGTCCTGGTGCTGGCCATCTTCTGGCGCCGTACCACCGCCGCCGGCGCCGTCGCCGGCATGGTCGCGGGGCTGAGCGTGGCGGTCTACTACATCTTCGTCAACTATCCGTTCTTCACGCGCATGACCGGCATCTTCGGCAACCGCTGGTTCGGGGTCGACCCGATCGCCTCGGGTGCCTTCGGCGTTCCCGCAGGGTTCGCGGTGGCGATMATCGTCAGCCTGCTGACGCCACGCAACGCGCCAGTGATCGACCGGCTCGTGACCTACTTGCGACGCGGCTAGCGGTCGCATCACGAAACACTGGATTTGCTGGACAAGTCTGCTATAATCGCCGACTTCCCGGAGAGATGGATGAGTGGTTGAAGTCGCACGCCTGGAAAGCGTGTATAGGTTAATAGCCTATCAGGGGTTCGAATCCCCTTCTCTCCGCCAGAATCTGGCAKACATGCTCGTCAATCGACATGTGGCATGTCCGTAAAAAAGGCCCGCAAGCAATTGCGGGCCTTTTTCTTTGGCTGGCTTTTCTTGCTTCGCCGCCCTTTGTATCAAGCCGGACAGCTCGGTGACTTGGCCGGCACTTCACCGTGCGCGTGCGGTAGGCAGCAAGAGCGGGCAACAAAAGCGGGCAACAAAAACAGGCAATAAAAAAGCACCTCCGCAAAGGTGCTTTGGTTTCTCACCGCAGGTGAGAGGGGGGATCCGAACCGGGTCGGCAAACGCACTAGGATCCGGTTCGGACTTTGCAGGCCMAATCGGCTTGCACGATCTCACTGCCTTGCTGGCCAGTTTGATCATTCTGCGACTTACCTTCGCTTGCTATGCGTGTCTCGGTCGGCAKGACTTCAGTATAGGTCGGCAGCGGCAGGGGTCAACCAGAGTTTCGGCGCACCTGGCCGCGCGGGGCTCGCATGCTACGATCCCGGGAAAGACCGGAAGAGACAAACGTGAGCCATGACATTGCCGCGCGCTTCGACGCGGAATACGCCCCGCGCATCGCACAGGCGATCGCCAGGTTGTTCGGACAGCGCATCCATGTGGAACTTGTGCAGGATGAGAGTCCCGCGCGGATTCGGATCTACGGCGAGCCGTTCGACKAGGCGCGGCGCTTCAGGCATCCCTTGAATGTCTACCTGTCCTGGGACGGCCTCGAGGTGGAGGCCCTGTTCGCGGCCGGCGGCGAGGTGAAGTTCGCGCACTATCTCGCGGCGCTGCCGGGCAAGATGCGCGCGTGGCAGGTGCCGCGGCAGATCGATTTCKGCACGCGTTCGCAGGCCGACCCGATGGTGCTGCTGGGCGGCCTCGATTTCGAGCACTGAACGCGGTCCCGCCCGCGCCGCCGCCCCGTGGCGCGGGCTCGTGCTACAGTGCCCGGATGCGTTCTCCGGAGGAGCATCATGTCCAAGGATTCCACGCCGCATCTGCAGGCGATCGTCCAGACCGCGCCGCAGGCCGGCCGTTACGTATGGGTGATCACGCTGGTTGATTTCGACGCGCGGCTGGTCAAGCGCAATATCGTTTCCGACGATACCTTCACAACCTCGGACGCCGCGCGCGTGGCTGGCGACGCCCAGCTCAAGGCGATGGCGGCGGACAAATAGCGGCCGCCCGCGCTACGGGCAAGCGCGCCCCGGGTGGTGGCCCGGGTTGCTCCGGCCGTGCGCGTACGGCGTGGGAGCAACGATGAACCTTTGCGATGCGTGCGCGCAGATCCGGCCGGGCTCTACCGGCGGCACCGGACATCCGCGGCTGCTGTTGACCGATACACAGCGCATCAAGCCGCGCGGCGAGCCCGCCATCACCTTTGCCACCTATACGTGCGCGGACTGCGGCTGCCGCTGGCGCCACGAGAGCGACAAGAACGGAAAGGGACCCGGCTGGTCCATGGAGCCCGCCTGACGCAATCTCCGGGCGGGGCGCGACATCKCTGCCTCGCCACCTTGCCGCCTTCCCGCCTTCCTGCCTTCCTGCCTCAGGGCGTCATCGCAGCGTAGACCGTGTTCCTGAACCACGCACGGTAGTACTCGCGCTGGCCTGGCGCCTGCATCATCCAGATGGCGACGGTCTTCTCTTGCGGATCGACCCAGAAGTAGGTGCCGCCGACCCCGCCCCAGTAGAAATCCCCGACCGATCCCGCCGTGGCCGGCCCGCCGGTGCTCAGGCGCGTGCCGAAGCCCAGGCCGAAGCCGTAGCCCGGTCCCGGCAGGTAAGCGGGTCCGCGCGCCTGCGATGCGAGGCGGATCGGGCCGAGATGGTCGGCGGTCATGTTGGCCACGGTCTTCGGCGACAGCAGCCGCACGCCATCGAGTTCCCCGCCGTTGAGCAGCATCTGCGCAAAGCGGAAATAGTCCGCCGCGGTCGATACCAGGCCGCCGCCGCCGGATTCGAGCCTGGGCGCGCGGCGGATATCGATCAGGCTGACCGCCACCTTGCTGTCGGGATCGGTGGCGAAGGGCTCGGCGATGCGGCCTTGCTGCGCCGCCGGCACCCAGAAGCCGGTGTCCTTCATCTGCAATGGCGCGAAGATGCGCTGCTGCAGGTGTGCGGCCAGTGTCTGGCMGGACACGCGTTCCAGCAGGGCGCCGAGCACGTCGGTGGAGCGACTGTATTCCCACGTCGTGCCGGGCTGGAACTGCAGCGGAACCTTGGCCAGGTGCGCAATGAACTCACCGTTGCTTTGCTCGGTGGCGTCCACGCCCGCGCGCTTGTATTCGTCCTTGACCAGGGACTTGCCGAACACGCCGTAGGTCAGGCCCGAGGTATGGCGCAGCAGGTCCTGCACGGTCATCTCGCGCTGCGCGGGCACCAGCCCGAGCTCCGGCTTGCCGGCCGCATCGGTCTTCTCCACGCCGACCTGCAGTCCTTTGAGTTCGGGCAGATACTTCGAGACCGGGTCGGCCAGTTGCACGCGGCCGTCCTCGACCATCATCATCACCGCAACCGAGACGATCGGCTTGCTCATCGAGTAGATTCGGAAGATGGCGTCCTCGCGCATCGGCACCCTGGCGGCGGCATCCTGCCAGCCGATGGCCTGGGTGCTGACGAGGTTGCCATTGCGCGCGAGCAGGTACACCGCGCCGGGAATGCGGCCCTGGGCCACGTCCGCGCGTACGCGCGCGCTCATGTTGTCGAGTTGCGGGGCAGAGAAGCGGGTGGTCAGCGGCGTGGCGTTCTGCGTGTTCTGCATGGAAGCCGGCGTGGCGCAAGCGGCCAGCACCGCCGCCGCCAGCACGGGCAAAGTGCTTCTGATCATTTGTCTCATCCTTTGTCTTGTTGTTGTATTTGGCTACGCTTTGCCGAAGGGCTCGATTCCGGCAAAGGCATCGTGATCATCGCACGCGTGGCGACGCGCGTGTATCAAGGCTCACCCGGATCGGCCGGCGTGCCATGCTACGATMCGGACAACGTATTGGAGGTGAAGATGGCAAAGCACGTGTTCTCACGTAGCCAGTACCTGGCGATCCTCAACGAAAGCCTGAAGAATGATCCGCGCTGGCAGCCCGGCATGGCCTTCGTCTTCCTGCCGCCTGGCGCCGACGCGGCCAGTGCGAGCGGGGTGGGATGCACCGGGCCCGCGTCCGCGCTGCCGGTGTTTGCGGAGATCKAGCGCGTGGCCGCCGACCTGATCGAAGTGCGGGGCGAGGAATAGCCGGTGCGCTAGGCCCCGGGACATTGCCGGCCGTGGCCGGCGCCGACCTGCGTACAATACCGCCCCAGACTGACTCTAGCGGAACATGCCGTGAAAAAGACCGACCTCGAAAAGAACAAAGCGCTGAAGCTCGCCAATAGCCTGAAGCTGTCCTCGGCCGCGCACGGCGTGCGCGAAGCCGGCCAGGCCAAGATCGATCGCCGCGAGCAGCGCCGGCTGGACCAGGAGCAGGGCCTGGTGCCGTTCGCCTGCAAGCTCGACGGCGAGATCGTCAAGCGCCTGCAGGCGCTGGCGCCCGCCCACCCGGGTGGCATGAGCGGGCTGCTGAAGGAAGCGCTCGAACGCGGATTGCCCGCGTCTGCCTGAGATTCATCGCCGATGTTGGTCGCCGGTGCAGCCATTGATGTGGCTGGCATCGCAGGATGCGTGCCGGTGATGTGACGCATCGGGCGCCATGACCGGCCGGCGCCGGTTGCCCGTCAGGCGTTGCAAAGCAAAACGCCCGCTGTAGCCAGCGGGCGTTTTGCTTTTGTTGCTGTTGTCTCTTGCATGTCTTCTTGCCTTGCGCGCGAAGACGCCTCATGGTTCCCGTTGCATCAATGCACGAACAGCCAGATCAGCAGCAGCACGAAGGCCGGGACACCGAGCAGCCAAGCGAGGATATAGGGCATGATTTCTTTCCTTTCTATCGCTGTTTTCCACGGTTCCAATATAGGGAGCGGTCAACGCGCGCGATGTCCGGCGACTTCCCCTTGCGCTGTAGGACGGGACTGACCTGGCAGGGATGACGGAACGTGGGCGCAGGCGATCGCCGAGAGCAACCGAGAGCAATTGCCGGAACGGTCCGGCAGCGGCGCGCGGCGTGGCAAGGGCTGGCGGGAAAGGCGAAGGGGGAAGGGGGAAGGGGAGAGCAGAGGGGGAAAGGGCGCGCGTGGCAGGGGTGGCGCCATCGCGCGGGCAATGACGGCGCTCAGGCCGTCATCCCGGTGTGACTGCCGGAATCCTGCTGGCAGCCTGCTGGCAAAGGGCGTTCAGGCCTCTTCGCCATCCTCTGACTCGAGGAAATCGCGGCGCTGCAGCCAGTTTTCGATGGCTTCGTCGCAGACTTTCTTGAGCTTGTTCTTGTCCGGCAGGTTGTCGAACAGCTCGAAGTTCACCAGCGCCAGGCCGGCGTCGGTGATGTAGAACAGCCGGCCAGGCTCGTCGTAATGCACGATACGCCCGTCGATGCCGCTTTCTTCGCTGTCGGCCGGCATGTCTTCCAGTTCCACCACCCGGCAGGTGAAGCGCGGGGTGCGGGTATGGGTCAGATATTCAAACTCGTCATGCATCACCTCGCCGCCCTTGGGCGTGAAGATGGCGAAACCCCAGATAAAGCGGGGCATCGGCAGATCGGACAGATCATCAATCTCGTCCATGGTGTTCTCCCTGATTCGATAACCCGCATTATCGCTCACCGGGGGCCCGCGCGAACAATGTTATGCAGCGGAGCGCCTATTTCACGGCCTTGCAATTGGCATAGACGGGGGGCGCATCGTCGCCTTGCGTCAGGTCCTGGAGCCTGCCTTCGTCGCCCTTGGTGATCCATTGATGGATGCCGTGCGAGTAGCGGGCGCCGGAGCCGGTCAGCACGCTGACGAACAGCAGCGGCTTGCCGTCGAGCCGCACGATGGCGATCTGGTTGTCGGGGCTGTTGAAGTAGCGCGCGGTGAGCCGCTTGCCCGCGTCGCACTGGTAGTGCACGGTGACAGGCGCGTCGAAACGCACACCGTCGATGGCGGGTTTGGCAGCCGCCGGGAAGGCGGYCACGCCAACGGCGCCGGCCAGCGCGGCGGCCGCGAGGCAATGCCTGGGAGGACGCAGCGGCATGGAGGCTCCTGGTTGCGGTGGCGTGCGCGCGTCAGGACAGCATATAGCCGCTGGCCAGCGAGCGGAAGCTCTCCACTTCCGCGGCCTGCCAGGCCGCGTCGTGGCCATGCTCTTCGGCCAGGATCGCCGCCACGCGCGGCGCAGCCGCAATGGCGGCGCCGGCTTCGAGGAACAGCGCGCGGTTGCGTCGCGCCAGCACATCTTCCACGCGCCGTGCCAGCTCGTAGCGCGCGGCGAAGCGTACATGGGCGGCGCTCAGGCCGGAGCCCGGCACGAGGATTTCCTCCTTGCCGGGGAGGGCGCGCAGCATGCCGAGTTCATTGCCGTAGTAGCGGTCGGGCGAACTGCCGCCGGGGGCCGGCAGGTCCGCGGGCAGGCCCTTCGCGCCGTGCAGCTGCAGCTCGCCGGTCACGCATGGCGCCGCGGGCAGCATCTGGCGCTGGATCGCGGTGCCGACCACGTCCTCGGCCATCTTGCGGTAAGTGGTCCATTTGCCGCCGKTGACGGTGATCAGGCCGGCCTTGGACACCAGGATGGTGTGCTCGCGCGAGAGCGAAGCCGTGGAGGCTTCGCCGGTGGCCTTGACCAGCGGACGCAGGCCGGCCCAGACGCTGGTCACGTCGGCGCGGGTCGGTGTGCGCGACAGGTAGCGTGCCGCGGTCTCCAGGATGAAATCGACATCGTCGGCCCCGGCGCGCGGTTCCAGCGGCAGGTCCTTGCGCGGCGTATCGGTGGTGCCGACGATGGTGTGGCCGTTCCAGGGCACCACGAACAGCACGCGGCCGTCATCGGTCTTGGGAATCAGGATGGCCCGTTCGCCCGGCAGGAAGCTGCGCGGCAACGTCAGGTGCACGCCCTGGCTGGGCGCCACCATGCCGCGCGCCTGGCCGTCTTCCATCTGGCGGATGGCATCCACCCACACGCCGGTGGCGTTGACCACGCAGGATGCCTTGAGGTCGAAGCTGGCGTCGCCCAGCACGTCCTTGACGGTGACGCCGTCGATCACGCCGTTCTTCTGCGACAGCCCGCTCACGCGCAGGTAGTTGATGGCGGTGCCACCCACGTCGAACAGCGTGCGCATCAGCGMGATGGCGAGGCGGGCATCGTCGAACTGGCCGTCGAAGTACAGGTTGCCGCCGCGCAGCGGCCGCCCGCCCACGTGCTCGGCCAGCGTCGGCGCGGCGGCCAGCGTCTCGCGGTGGTTCAGCCAGCGGCTGCCGGACAGGTTGAGTCCGCCGGCCAGCATGTCGTAGACCTTCAGGCCGATGCCGTAGAAGGGCTGGTCGAACAGCTGGTAGGCCGGCACCACGAAGCCCAGCGGCCACACCAGGTGCGGCGCGTTGCGCGCCAGCAGGCCGCGTTCGTGCAGCGCCTCGCGCACCAGGCTGATATTGCCCTGCGCCAGGTAGCGCACGCCGCCGTGGACCAGCTTKGTGGCCTTGCTCGAGGTGCCCTTGGCGAAGTCGGCGGCTTCCACCAGCAGCGTGCGGTAGCCGCGCGAGGCGGCGTCCACCGCGGTGCCGAGACCGGTGGCGCCGCCGCCGATGACGATCACGTCCCACTTGGGCTCGCGCTCGAGCGTGGCGAGCAGCGCGGCGCGGTCTGGCGGGAGGGTGGGGGAGAACAGTTTCTGCATGATTCCTTGTTCGATGCGAATGCGCTTGGCGCGGGTGCTGCTATCTATGTGTGTGGTGCCGTCCGGCGGGGGCTAGGTGCCGCTGCCGGGCCTTCAATGCGTGGTGCGCGTCGGCGCGCCGTCTTCGCGCGCCCAGTCGCGCGCGCGTTCCACCGCGCGGTGCCAGCGCCACAGCTGGTAGGCGCGCGCGTCGGCGCCGAGATTGGGTTCGAAGCGGTGCTCCACCTGCCACTGGCTGGCGATTTCCTCTTCGCCGCTCCAGTAGCCGGTGGCCAGGCCTGCCAGGTAGKCCGCGCCCAGCGCGGTGGTCTCGGTCACGCGCGGGCGCACCACGGCCGTGCCCAGCAGGTCGGCCTGCATCTGCATCAGCAGGTCGCTGCGCGAGGCGCCGCCGTCCACGCGCAGCTCGGCCAGCGAGATGCCGGCATCCTTCTGCATCGCATCCAGCACGTCCACGCTCTGCAGCGCGATCGACTCCAGCGCTGCGCGCGCGATATGCGCCCGTCCGGTGCCGCGCGTGATGCCCACCAGCGTGCCGCGCGCGAACGGGTCCCAGTGCGGCGCGCCCAGGCCGGCGAAGGCCGGCACCAGCACCACGCCGCCGGTGTCGTCGCACTGGCGCGCCAGCGGCTCCACCTCCGGCGCGCTGTTGATGATCTGCAGCCCGTCGCGCAGCCACTGGATGGTGGCGCCGCCCATGAACACGCCGCCTTCCAGGCAGTATTGGGTGCGGCCCGCGGCCGGCGCGTCACCGCCCAGTTGCCAGCCGACGGTGGTGAGCAGGCGGTTGTGCGAGGCGACCGGCTGCGCGCCGGTGTTCATCAGCAGGAAGCAGCCGGTGCCGTAGGTGTTCTTGGCCATGCCGGGCGACAGGCAGGCCTGGCCGTAGGTGGCGGCCTGCTGGTCGCCGGCGATGCCGGCAATGGGGATCTCGGCGCCGAACCAGCGCAAGGCCGTGCGCGCCACCTCGCCGCTGGAGGGCACTATCTCGGGCAGCAGGCTGCGCGGGATGTCCAGCAGGCCGAGCAGGGCGTCGTCCCACGCAAAGTCATGGATATTGAACAGCAGCGTGCGCGACGCGTTGGAGACATCGGTGACGTGGCGCTGGCCGTCGGTGAGCTGCCAGATCAGCCAGCTGTCCACGGTGCCGAAGGCGAGTTCGCCGCGCGCCGCGCGTTCGCGCGCGCCCTCGATGTTGTCCAGCATCCAGCGCAGCTTGGTGCCGGAGAAATAGGCGTCGATGATCAGTCCGGTCTTGTCGCGGAACAGGTCGCCATGTCCCTCGGCCTGCAGCGCCTCGCACATCGGCGCGGTACGACGGTCCTGCCACACCAGTGCGCGGCCGACCGGCTCGCCGGTCTTGCGGTCCCACAGCACGGTGGTCTCGCGCTGGTTGGTGATGCCGATGGCCTGCACCTGGCTGGCGGCGACGCCGGCATCGCCCAGCACTTCGTGCGCCACGGCCAGCTGCGACTGCCAGATCTCGTAGGGGTCGTGCTCGACGTGGCCGGGGTGCGGGTAATATTGCCGGAATTCGCGCTGCGCGACCCGCACCACGTTGCCGGCGTGGTCGAACAGGATGGCGCGCGAGCTGCTGGTGCCCTGGTCCAGCGCCAGCACGTAGCGTGGCTGGCCCGGGGTTTGCCCCGGCGGCGGGTTTTGCTTCATGCTTTTTTTCCTGGATGCATTTTCGCGGGCGCGCCGTGGCGGCCGCCCGAAACATTCATGTCCGATACCTTGCCCGAAAGCGGGCGCCGCGACGCTGGCGCCCCGACCCTCTCACGCATCGCCGGCGCGCTGGCGGCGCGCAGCCGCTTCGACGCMGGCGCCCATCTCAGGCTGACCGTGGACGGCCGGCACGTAGGCTGGCTGCCGCGCCTGCATGCGCGGATCCTGCGCGCGCAAACCGCCGTGCCAGCGGTACTCKGGGAAGCGCCGGACGGCGGCGCAGCGCTGCTGCCCGGCTGCACGGAGCCTGCCGCGCGCAGCGCCGCGCTGGCCACGCTGGCGCGCTGGCTGGCGGACGCCGGCCATGTGCGCGGCTGGCGCGATGAATTGTTTGCGGTGACGCCGGCGCTGGAGGCGCCCGCGTTCGCGGTGATCGAGCGTGCCGCCGCGCGCTTTCTCGGCTTGCTGACTTTCGCCTCGCACATGAACGGCGTGATCGATGGMGAGCGCGCGTTGTGGATCTCGCGGCGCAGCGCCGCCAAGGCGGTCGACCCCGGCATGTGGGACAACCTGGTGGCCGGCGGCATGCCGCACGGCAGCGATCCGCTCGCCACGCTGGTGCGCGAGTGCGACGAGGAATCCGGCATCCCGCCTGCGCTGGCGCGGCGCGCCGAGGCGCACGGCGTGATCGAAGTGCTGCGCGAGATCCCGGAGGGCGTGCAGTGGGAAGCCGTGTACGTGTACGACCTGTTGCTGCCCGCGGACTTCGTGCCGCATAACCGCGACGGCGAAGTGGCCGAGCACCGGCGTATCGAGCCCGAGGCATTGCTTGCTATCATGGCGGATGGCGCCATGACCGTCGATGCGACGCTGGTGACGCTGGATACGCTCAAACGCCGCGGCTGGGGCTGCGRCGGGAGCGCACCCGGCACCCACCGCGCATGATCGGCGCGCACTCGACAGAACAACACACGATGAGCAATACCGGATTCATTCTCAMCATTTCCTGCCCGGATCAGCCGGGCATCGTCCATGCCGTTTCTGGGCTGCTGTTCCAGCACGGCTGCAATATCGTCGATTCCGACCAGTTCGGCGATGAGTTCACCGGCCGCTTCTTCATGCGCGTGCATTTCACGCCGAGCGCGGGCGGTCCCGACCTGGCCACGCTGAAGGCCGCCTTCGCGCCGGTGGGCGACCAGTTCGGCATGCAGTGGGAATTGTTCGACGCCAGCGTCAAGCCGCGCGTGATGATCATGGTGTCCAAGATCGGCCACTGCCTCAACGACCTGCTGTTCCGCGCCAAGGCCAGCGGCMTGCCGGTCGAGATCGCCGCCATCGTGTCGAACCACCGCGATTTCTACCAGCTGGCCGCGTCGTACGACATCCCGTTTTTCCACCTGCCGCTGATGAACGCCTCGGCCGAGCAGAAGGCCGCGCAGGAAGCCAAGGTGTTCGAAGTCGTGCGCGACCAGAACATCGACCTGGTGGTGCTGGCGCGCTACATGCAGGTGCTGAGCGACGACCTGTGCCGCAAGCTGGCCGGCCGCGCCATCAATATCCACCACTCCTTCCTGCCCAGCTTCAAGGGCGCCAAGCCCTACTACCAGGCGCACGACCGTGGTGTGAAGCTGATCGGCGCCACMGCGCACTACGTCACGGCAGACCTGGACGAAGGCCCGATCATCGAGCAGGAAATCGAGCGCGTGGACCACAGCATGGATCCGGAGCAGCTCACCTCGGTGGGGCGCGACGTGGAGTGCGTGGCGCTMGCGCGCGCCGTCAAATGGCACGCCGAGCACCGTATCATCGTGAACGGCCACAAGACGGTCGTCTTCAAGTAAGGCCCCCGGTGCGTGCCCGGCGCGACATGCGCGGGCATCGCCCGAGCCGGTGACGCCTGCAGGGCGCATCGGTGGGCGCGCCAGCGGGCGCACCAGCGGGCGCACCAGCACGCGCGGCAAGCCGCCGCGTTCAGTCCTGCGCGACCACACAACGCACTCCGCTGTCTTCGAGCATGCGCTCGAATGGTGACTTGAGCGGCTGGTCGGTAAACAGCCTGTCKATCTCCGACAGGTGCGCCAGCTCCACCATGGCCTGGCGGTTGAACTTGCTGGCATCGGCCGCGAGCCAGATCTCGCGCGAATGCTCGATGATGGTCCGCGCGACCTTCACTTCGCGAAAGTCGTAATCGCGCAGCGTGCCGTCGGCCTCGATGCCCGAGATGCCGATCAGGCCGATATCCACCTTGAACTGGCTGATGAACTCCACCGTGGCCTCGCCCACGATGCCGCGGTCGCGCGAGCGCAGCACGCCGCCGGCCACGATCACCTCGCAATCGGGGTTGTCGGCCAGGATGTTCGCCACGTTGAGGTTGTTGGTGATCACGCGCAGGCCGCGGTGATGCATCAGCTCGCGCGCGATCTCTTCGACCGTGGTGCCGATGTTCAGGATCAGCGAGCAGCCTTCCGGGACCTGGCTGGCCACGGCGCGCGCGATGCGCGCCTTGCCTTCGGCGTTGAGCACCTGCCGCTGCCGGTAGGCGATATTTTCCACCGTGGAGCCGTCCACGCGCACGCCGCCATGGAAGCGCGCCAGCATGCCGTTCTCGGCCAGCAGGTTGACGTCGCGGCGCACGGTCTGCAGGGTCACCCCGAACTTGCGCGCAAGCTCGTCGATGGAAGCGAAGCCCTGGCTGCGTACCTCTTCGAGCAGGGCGGTCTGGCGTGGATTCAGCGTCATGCCGGCATTCTAGTTCAAACAGAAACGAAAACAAATGATGCGGTGCATGATTGTTTTATGTTCGTTTATGCACTAAAACGAGCGGGAAGCAAGGATTTGTGCGTCTGCATCATCGTCGTACAGGTGATGCGGCAGACACTTGGTGAGCATTCGAATTCCGGAGACTCGATGCAGCTCAGATTGGAAGGCATCGCCCAGCAGGCTGGTTCGCAGGCGTATCTGTATCCGATGTCGCTGGTGCCCGTGGCGGGCGCAGTGACCATCTTGCTGGGGGCCACCCAGGCCGGCAAGACCTCCCTGATGCGGGTCATGGCGGGACTGGACCGGCCCAGCGCCGGGCGCGTCGAAGTGGACGGCGTGGACGTGACCGGCGTGCCGGTGCGCGAGCGCAACGTCTCCATGGTCTACCAGCAGTTCATCAATTATCCATCCCTGACGGTCTTCGACAATATCGCCTCGCCGCTGCGGTTGCGCCGCGCCAAGGATATGGATGCGCAGGTACGGGCGCTGGCGGCGCGGCTGCATATCGAGCATCTGCTCGAGCGCTATCCCGCTGAACTGTCCGGCGGGCAGCAGCAGCGCGTGGCGCTGGCGCGCGCGCTGGCCAAGGGCGCGCCGCTGATGCTGCTGGACGAGCCGCTGGTGAACCTGGACTACAAGCTGCGCGAGGAACTGCGCGAGGAACTCACGCAGCTGTTCGCGCACGGCGATGCCACCGTGATCTATGCCACGACCGAGCCTGCCGAGGCGCTGCTGCTGGGCGGCCATACCGCGGTGCTGGATGCCGGCGAGCTGCTGCAGTACGGACCCACGCCCGAAGTCTTTCACTATCCTGCCTCGCTGCGCGTGGCGCGCGCCTTCAGCGATCCGCCGATGAACCTGATGTCCGGCGAGCTGAAAGCCGGCACCGTGGCCCTGCAGGGCGGCATTGCGTTGCCGCTGCCGGAAGCCGCGGGCCACGGCGGCCCGGTGACTGTCGGCGTGCGCGCCGGCGCCTTGCGGCTCGATGCCGTGCCCGGCACGGTGCCGCTCGCCGGCAAGGTKGCGCTGGCCGAGCTGTCGGGCTCCGACACCTTCGTCCACCTGGACTCGCCGGTGGGCAACCTGGTGGCGCAGTTTCCCGGGGTGGTGGATCTGCAGCTCGGCGCGCCGCTCACGCTGCATCTCGACCCGACCCAGCTTTACCTGTTCGATGCCGCCGGCAAGCGCATCCACGCGCCCAGCCGGCCGCTCCGGGTGGCGACGCCGGTGACCGCGGGGCAGGGAGCCTGACATGGCGCGCATCGACCTCGACCTGTCCCATTCCTACCGGCCGGACCCGCAGTCGGACGAAGACTATGCGCTGCTGCCGCTGAAGTTCAGCTTCGACGACGGCGGCGCCTATGCCTTGCTGGGGCCGTCCGGCTGCGGCAAGACCACCCTGCTCAATTGCATTTCCGGCTTGCTGCGCCCCTCGCACGGCACCATCACCTTCGACGGGCGCGACGTGACCGCGGCCACGCCGCAGGCGCGCAATATCGCCCAGGTGTTCCAGTTCCCGGTGATCTACGACACCATGACCGTGGGCGAGAACCTGGCCTTCCCGCTGCGCAACCGCGGCGTGGCGCCGGCCCAGGTCAGGGAGCGGGTGGGCCGCGTCGCGGAAATGCTGGATCTCTCCTCGTCGCTGGACCGGCGCGCCAGCGGGCTGGCGGCCGACGCCAAGCAGAAGATCTCGCTGGGCCGCGGGCTGGTGCGCCAGGACGTCTCSGCGATCCTGTTCGACGAGCCGCTSACSGTGATCGATCCKCACCTGAAATGGCAGTTGCGSCGCAAGCTCAAGGAGATCCACCACGARTTCCGSCTSACGCTGATCTACGTSACSCAYGACCAGACCGAGGCGCTCACCTTCGCCGAGCAGGTGCTGGTGATGTCGCGCGGCAAGGCGGTGCAGGTGGGCTCGGCCGATGCCCTGTTCGAGCGCCCGGCGCATACGTTCGTGGGCAACTTCATCGGCTCGCCGGGGATGAATTTCCTGGCCGGGTCGTGGCGCGACGGTGCCCTCGAGATCGCCGGGCGGCGCTATATGCCGGAGTTCTCGTCCACGACGGCGGCGGCGCTGCAGGCGGCCGGCGGCTTCAAGGTCGGCGTGCGCCCGGAGTACCTGCGCCTGGCCGCGGCCACCGATCCGCAGGCGGTGCCCGCGCGCGTGGAGCGCGCACAGGACATCGGCACCTACTGGCTGGTCACCGCCACCGTGCAGGAGCCCGGCGGCGAGCCCGCCATCATCCGCGCGCGGCTCGGCAACGAGGCCGCCGGGCTGGCGCAGGGCCAGACCGTGTGGCTGTCCGTGTTCAACCGTCATACCTGTTACTACGTCAACGAGGAGCTGGTGGCATGAGCACGCTGAAGCCCGTCAACCAGAAGGCCTGGCTGCTGGTGATCCCGGTGGTGCTGTGCGTGGCGTTCTCCGCCATCCTGCCGCTGATGACCATCGTCAACTACTCGGTGCAGGACATCATTTCGCCCGAGCGGCGCGTGTTCGTCGGCACCGAGTGGTTCCGCACCGTGCTGCGCGACGGCGAGCTGCACGATGCGCTGCTGCGCCAGCTCGGCTTCTCGCTCGCCGTGCTGGCCGTGGAGATCCCGCTGGGCATCCTGCTGGCATTGTCGATGCCGGCCAGGGGCTGGAAGGCCTCGGCGGTGCTGGTGGTGATCGCGCTGTCGCTGCTGATCCCGTKGAACGTGGTGGGCACCATCTGGCAGATCTTCGGGCGCACCGACATCGGCCTGCTAGGCGCGGCGCTTGCCGGCATGGGCTTCGACTACAACTACACCGGCAGTGCGCTGGACGCCTGGGTCACGGTGCTGGTGATGGACGTGTGGCACTGGACGCCGCTGGTGGCGCTGCTGTGCTACGCCGGGCTGCGCGCGATCCCCGACGCCTACTACCAGGCTGCGCAGATCGACGGCGCCTCGCGCCTGGCGGTGTTCCGCTATATCCAGCTGCCCAAGCTGCGCGGCGTGCTGATGATCGCGGTGCTGCTGCGCTTCATGGACAGCTTCATGATCTACACCGAGCCCTTCGTGCTGACCGGCGGCGGGCCGGGCAACGCCACCACCTTCTTGTCACAGTACCTGACGCAGAAGGCCGTGGGCCAGTTCGACCTGGGCCCGGCCGCGGCGTTCTCCATCGTCTACTTCCTCATMATCCTGCTCATGTGCTTCATCCTCTATAACTGGATGCAGCGCGCGGGCACCGCCGGCAGCGAGGACATGCCCCATGCGTGACGCCCAGCAGCGCGCGACCTACGGCCGCGCGGTCTTTCTCCTGGTCTACCTGGTGTTCGCCATCCTGCCGATCTACTGGATGCTGAACATGTCGTTCAAGTCCAACGAGGAGATCGTCTCCACGCTGTCGCTGTGGCCGAACGACTTCACGCTGGAGCATTACAAGACCATCTTCACGGATGTGTCGTGGTACTCCGGCTATATCAACTCGATGATCTACGTGGCGATGAACACCGTGATCTCGATCACGGTGGCGCTGCCCGCGGCCTATGCGTTCTCGCGCTACCAGTTCATCGGCGACAAGCACGTCTTCTTCTGGCTGCTCACCAACCGCATGACGCCGCCGGCGGTGTTCCTGCTGCCGTTCTTCCAGCTCTATACGACCATCGGCCTGATGGATACGCACCTGGGGGTGGCGCTGGCGCACCTGGTGTTCAACGTGCCGCTGGCGGTATGGATCCTGGAGGGCTTCATGTCCGGCGTGCCGCGCGAGATCGACGAGACCGCCTATGTGGACGGCTACTCGTTCCCGCGTTTCTTCCTGACCATCTTCCTGCCGCTGATCAAGGCGGGCGTGGGCGTGGCCGCGTTMTTCTGCTTCATGTTCAGTTGGGTGGAACTGTTGCTGGCGCGCACGCTGACCTCGGTCAACGCCAAGCCGATCGTCGCCACCATGACGCGCACGGTTTCGGCCTCGGGCATGGACTGGGGCGTGCTGGCCGCGGCGGGGGTGCTGACCATCGTGCCGGGCGGCATCGTGATCTGGTTTGTGCGGCACTACATCGCGAAGGGCTTCGCGATGGGCCGCGTGTAAGGGGGAGTGCATGCTGAGCTGGATGGTCTGGACCACCCCGGTGGCCGTGTTCTTCATCTGCGTGGTGCTGATGCTGATCTGCATGACGGTCTGGGAGGCGCGCKCACCCACGCTGGAGCGCAAGGGCTTCCTGCCCATCGCCACCACGCGCGGCGACCGCCTGTTCATCGGSCTGATGTKCGCCGCGTGGATCAACCTGGCSTGGGTRGGGCTGGGCGAGAAGATGSWGRCCTGGTTYKSGCTGGCSGARGAACCGTCGATCTGGATCAGCTTCGTGACTTCGATGCTGGTGCTGGCACTGGTGATGCGCAAGGGCTGATGCTGGTGGAACAAGCCAGGACGGGAGCAGCGCGACGACAGGAATAAAGCGACGGAAATCTCGTCAATGGGCATGGCGGCCTGCACCTTCCCCGGACCGCAACCCAGACAAAGAGCAGGGAGGGGGATTCTCGAGGAGACGTTCATGAAGGTGCACGTGAAATTGGGMATGACGGCCATGGMCTGCGCGGCGGCGCTTGTCTGCGGCCATGCCGCATGGGCAGGCGAGGCGGAGGCCAAGAAGTGGGTCGACAGCGAATTCCAGCCGTCGTCGCTCTCCAAGGACAAGCAGCTCGCCGAAATGAAGTGGTTCATCGACGCCGCCGCCAAGCTCAAGGCCAAGGGCGTCACGCAGATCAGCGTGGTCTCGGAAACCATCACCACCCACGAGTACGAATCCAAGACGCTGACCAAGGCGTTCGAGGAGATCACCGGCATCAAGGTCAAGCACGACATCATCCAGGAAGGCGATGTGGTGGAGAAGCTGCAGACCTCGATGCAGTCCGGCAAGTCCATCTATGACGGCTGGATCTCCGACTCCGACCTGATCGGCACGCACTACCGCTACGGCGCCATCCTGCCGCTGACCGACTACATGGCCGGCGCCGGCAAGGAATGGACCAATCCCGACCTGGACGTGAAGGACTTCATCGGCACGAAGTTCACGACGGCGCCCGACGGCAAGCTCTACCAGTTGCCCGACCAGCAGTTCGCCAACCTGTACTGGTTCCGCGCCGACTGGTTCGCGCGCAAGGACCTGCAGGACAAGTTCAAKGCGAAGTACGGCTATGACCTCGGCGTGCCCACCAACTGGTCGGCCTACGAGGACATCGCCAACTTCTTCTCCAATGACGTGAAGGAGCTGGACGGCAAGAAGGTCTTTGGCCACATGGACTACGGCAAGAAAGACCCGTCGCTGGGCTGGCGCTTCACCGACGCGTGGCTATCGATGGCGGGCGCGGCCGACAAGGGCCTGCCCAACGGCATGCCGGTGGACGAGTGGGGCATCCGCGTCGGCGCGGACAAGTGCACGCCGGAGGGCGCCTCGGTGTCGCGCGGGGGCGCCACCAACAGCCCGGCCGCGGTCTATGCGCTTACCAAGTACATCGACTGGATGAAGAAGTACGCGCCGCCGCAGGCCATGGGMATGACCTTCTCCGAAGCCGGCCCGGTGCCGGCGCAAGGGCAGGTMGCGCAGCAGATCTTCTGGTACACCGCGTTCACCGCCGACATGACCAAGAAGGGCCTGCCGGTGGTCAACGCCGACGGCACGCCCAAGTGGCGCATGGCGCCGTCGCCATACGGCCCGTACTGGAAGCAGGGCATGCAGAACGGCTACCAGGACGTGGGCTCCTGGACCTTCTTCAAGAACACCGATGCCAACCGGCTCGCGGCGGCGTGGCTGTACGCGCAGTTCGTGACCTCGAAGACGGTGTCGCTGAAGAAGTCGCTCACCGGCCTGACCTTTATCCGCGACAKCGATATCCACCACGACTACCTCACCAAGAACGCGGCGCAGTACGGTGGCCTGATCGAGTTCTACCGCAGCCCGGCACGCGTGGCCTGGACGCCGACCGGCACCAATGTGCCGGATTACCCGAAGCTGGCGCAGCTGTGGTGGAAGAACGTGGCGACCGCCGTGACCGGCGAGAAGACCCCGCAGGCCGCGATGGACAACCTGGCCGACGAGATGGACCAGGTGATGGGACGGCTGCAGCGCGCCGGCATGAGCAACTGCGCGCCCAAGCTCAATCCCAAGAGCGATCCCGCCAAGTGGCTGTCGGACGAGCACGCGCCGTGGAAGAAGCTGGCCAACGAGAAACCGAAGGGCGAGACCATCGCCTACGACAAGCTGCTGCAGGCCTGGAAGGAAGGCAAGGTCAGGTAGGCACGGTGTGAACCGGCAGGACGCGGCAGGCGTCCTGGTCCGGCCGGGCGGCGCAACGCAGTCGGTTGCGCCGCTTTTTTTGGGGGATGGCGGGGAGGCGCGACAGCATTCGTGCAAAAGTGCGCCATTGCAGACGCGCAAGCCCCATCCAAAGATTCTTCTGAAAACTCCTTGACTATCTATCTACCAGTAGATAATATTC